>NZ_DASYZI010000193.1:0-8881 GCF_035946395.1 Actinocrinis sp. | reverse complement strand
ATCTGGCCCCGAGCCACCGTCAGGTCGATGCGATCGAGCGCCACGACGTCACCGAAGCTCTTGGTGATCCCGCGACCCCGCACTGCCACGGTCGTATCCATGGGTTCCTCTCTCAGCCAACGCTCACGAACCTATGTTTCGACAGATGACGTACACGGCTGAGTCGGCTGAATGATGGGGGAACGAAAGAGAAACCCGCGCCCGACGGTTTCCGAAAAAGTCCTCACACGGCCGACCGTCGAAAAGCTCGAATACCCGGGACGACAACCGGCGCGCCGGTAAGACCTGCACTGTCGCAGTGGGACTGGCACTGCCGCGGGGCCAACGAACGCGCGTGACAGGCGCCACGACCCCGGACTCACAGCTCAAAAACCCCTAGCACGCAGCGCATGGCACGGCGCGGGCAGACGGCCGGTTCCTACCGCGTCAGCCCGCGCCGTAGCAGTTGAACACCGCGAGCGGGTTGGACGTGGTCGCGGCGGCCAGTGCCTGGGCGGGGCGGGCGCCGGCGTTGAGATGGCGGTGGTAGGCGGTCATCACCTCGGCGGTGACGCTGTCGCTGACCGGCGCCACGGCGGCGATCACGGTCGCGCTGCCCAGGTGCAGCAGCGTCGTGACCACGCCGAGCGGCTCGTCGCCCGGCCGGGTGGCGGCCCTGCCGACCTCGCAGGCGGAGAGCACGGCCAGCCGCGGCGGCGCGTTCAGGTGGAGCAGGTCGTACGCCATCAGTGGTCCGTCGGCCAGGTCCAGCCGGGAGAAGAGCGCGTTTTCCGGCTCGTGGTCGCCGTGAACGGCCAAGTGGGCCAGCGGCGCGCCGTCCAGGGCGCGCAGCGTCGCCGCCACGGTGGCGTCAGCGCCCTGCAGGACGATCGCATCAGGATACTGTGAGGCTACGGAAGCCAGTTCCCTGGCCGACTCGCGCAGTCCCGGCCCGCCGATCAGGACGGCCCGGCCCGCGGCGGCGCTCACCTTGTCCAGCGCGGGCGCGACGCTGCCGACGACCTGCCGGGCCGCCAGCCAGTTGGCAGCGGACGGCGCGACGCAGAGCGGACGGCCGCGCAGCGGCGGGAGCAGCTGCCACGGCAGCGCGGCCAGCGGGCCGCAGGGCACGAGCACCAGTTCCCGACAGCCGACCAGATCGGTCACGCCATCCGGCAGCAGGTCCGCGGCCAGTTGCCCGGCGTGCGCGTTGATCGCCTCCGCCAGGGCCTTCTCCATCCGGCTCGGCAGAAGCCTGCCGACCAGGGCGGTGATGTCCGCGCGCAACCGGCGCGCGGTCTCATACGTCCGCGCCGCGTCGCCCAGAGCCAGGACCCTGCGGCGGCCGCCCGCCACGACGAGGGCTCGCAGCCCCGCGTCCCGGCGGAAGATGCTGATCATCGCCTGCCCCGCCGCGTCCAGCTCGGCGGTGGTCGCCGCCAGGGTGGGTACTCGTCCGACCACGCCAGCGCCCTGAGTCGGCCAGGCGGCCTGTCTGACGCGCCGTTTCAGCGCGGCGATCCGGCCGTCCGACGCGGAGTCGGCCACGCGCCCGGCCATGATGGCGTCGCGCCGGTTCGACTCCAGCTGGCGCAGCTCGGCGACCGCGAGGGCGACGTCGGGGTCCGCGGGCGGGCGGACCGGCGTGATGCGCAGCGACTGCGCCCGGGACAGCTCCGACCAGGTGAAGATCTTGCTCGTGTCCCCGCCGTCCAGGCTCAGCGCCAGCCCGCGGGCGGACAGTTCGACGCCGAGCGCCGCGGTGCCGGTCTGTAGGTCGATGCTGCCGAGCTGGGCCCGGTGGCGGGCCAGTTCGGCGAGCCCGTGACGCAACGTGCGCAGCGCCCGGCCGCGCTCCCCCGAGGCGACGGCGAGCTCGGCGAGCGTCAGGTATCGCAGCAAACGAATGTTGAGTGGCGCGAACGCGCGCAACCTCGGCAGCGATCGCAGCTGCGCGACAGCCCCGGCGACGTCCCGCGCTGCGATCAGGGCACGAACACCGAGCAGGTGCGCCGCGACGGCGTCATCGCGCAGTCCCATCTCACGCAGCCGCGCGGCGAGCCGGAAGGCACGTGCGGCCAAGGTGCGCGGCGAGAGCGCGCCACGGCGCTTCTCGGCGCGAAACGGCCCCTCGAAGAGAGCGTGAAGCTCGATCAGCGCGGCTGCGGCGGCCGCGGTTTCGTTACCGCGCCGTCGAAACCCGGCACGGGCGCGCCGGGCCCAGTCACGCGCCGCGTCCACGTCGCCCATCAGCAGGGACGCCTCCGCCCGCACCATCTCGGCATCAGCCCGGTGATGACTGACCCGCTGGCGGCGGAACAGCTCGATCGCGCCGTCGAGCTCGGCGGCGGCGTCGGCGGCGAGCCCGGCCAGAAGCAGGGCCCTGGCTATGTCCACCAGGACCACCGGCCGCCACGACGGGCTGTACGCCGCGGCCCCGTCGGCGGCTTCGCCGATGGTGCGCAGCGCGGCGGGCACGTCTCCGACCGCCAGGTCGCAGCAGCCGAGGTTGTGCGCCGCCTTCGCGGCGAGCAGCGGCCGGCCCTCGGCGCGCGCCAGGGCGGCGCAGCGTTCCAGATCGGGCCGGGCGGTCGCGAACACCCCGCCCTCGATCTTCGCCGCACCCCGGTTGAGCAGCGCGCGGGCCAGCTCGATCGGCTGGCGTCGCGCGTCGATCAGGCCGATGGCCGCGTCGAACCGCGCGATCGCCTCCCGGGGCTTGCCGATGCGCAGCAGCAACAGCCCCAGCTGCCCGTACAGTGTTCCCCGCTTCGCGGGCTCCACCAGCGGCTCCGCCCGCAGCAGCAGGGCGAAGCCCAGTGAAGTGCGGCCCCGCTCCGCCTCCGCGTGCGCGAGGCTGATCAGGATGTCGGCGGCGAGCGCCATGTCCGGCGACGGCGCGGCCGGCGACGCGGACTCGCCCGAGGGCTGCGCCAGCCTGCCGATCTGCACCCCGAGCAGCCGCAGCGCCCGCCTCAGATGGCGCTGCGCCACCTCCGGCTCGCCGCGCGCGGTGGTCTCGACACCGAGCCGGTGAAGCCGCCGCGCCTCGGAGACGGCCTGTGCGCGGGCCGGGTCGGCAGAGGCCGTGCCGAGAGGGGTTGCGCCGAGAGGCAGTGGGTCGGGGTCCGGCGGGTCGGCGGGCTCGGTCATAGCATGACGGCCATCGTCACCACCGACCGCGCGGCCTCCGGCGGCTGACCCGGCGGAGCCTCCACGATGAGCTGCGCCAAGCCATGCGGCACGTCGGCGAGCACGAACCGGCCGAGCTGATCTGCCTCGGTGCGCAGGTCGCGCTCGCCGACCCGCAGCCGGACCGGGCGCGCGCCCGGCGGGGCGAGCCAGCCGTCCACCCGCACGGTCGCACCCGTCGTCGTGGCCTGAATCACTATGGTCAGGCTCTCGCTGTCGAAGGTGACCGTGCGGCTGCGCTCGGTGCCGCGCACGCCGGCCCGGTCGAACCGGTCGGCCTCCAGCCTGGCCACCTCGTCCTCCAGCCCCACCAGCTCGATCGCGAAGAAGATCCGCTCCAGCAGGCCGTCGGGGACCGGGTCCCGCGCCGTGTACAGATCCTCCACCAGGTCGAGGATCGCCAGGTCCACCGCGTCGATCGGGCCCAGCTCGGCAGCGGACGGGGGTTCGCCGGTCATGGACACAGAGTCCTCCAATGCGGGTCGGCGGTGAGCACCTCGCGCAGCTTCGCCAGGCAGCGCCCGCGGGTGGGGCCGATGGAGCCGCGCGGCATGCCGAGCGCCTGGGCGATCAGGTCGTAGTCGGGTCGATCGGCGAAGGCGATCACGCGCAGCAGTTGCGCGCAGCGCGGGGTGAGCCGGCCGAGCGCGTCCCGGACCATCACGCGCCGCTCCTCGGCCAGAACCTGCTCTTCGGCCGGCTCCGCCGGGTCGGCCCGGTGCTCCAGTTCCTCGGCGTCGGCGCTGCGGGTCCGCTCGCCCGCCCTGCGCACCCGCCAGGACTCCCGGCGCACCGCGGTCACCAGCCAGCCGGTCAGCGCGGCCGGGGTCTCGATCGCGACGAGCCGGGCGACCAGGCTGAGCCAGACCGTCTGCACGACGTCCTCGGCGTCGTCGTGGCCGAGCCCCTGCCCGCGCGCGACGTGCCACAGCAGCGGGGTCAGCTCGGCCACGATCGCGTGCAGGCTGCCGCGGTCGCCGGCCTGGGCACGCAGCAGCAGCCGGCCCAGGCGTTCGGCCTCGGCCTGTCGTGTCGCGGCCTGTCGTGTCGCGGCCTGTCGTGTCGCGGCCGGCCGGTCCGCGCTCAGCTTGCCCTCGGCGAGATGCGTCACGGCGGCATCACTCGGGCACGCTGAAATCGGGAACCCGGCTCAGTGTGTAGGCGGCCCGCGCCAGCACCTTCGGCACGTCGACCCCGGCCAGGTCGGGGCCCGCCGCCGCGGCGATCAGTCCCCTGGCCAGTTCGGCGGCCACAAACGGGGCGGCGAACGAGGTGCCGCTCCAGGTGGCGAAGCCCGACCGGAAGTCGTCCGGGTCGAGCGTCTGGCGGCGCTGCGGCGCCGCGGGCGCCGCCTTCGCCTTGACCGAGTACTGCGCGCTCTGGCTGCCGTTGAACTCGATCGGCAGCGTGCTGACGACCGCCGCACCGGTCGCCCAGTAGTCCACCCAGTGGCCGTCGTTGCTGAAGAACGCCTTGCTCCCATTGGGGTTGAGCGCGCCGACGGCTAGTGCCAGTGGCAGCGGTCCGCTGGCAGAAGCCTGCGACAACGCCGCCGGGTAGCACTCCCGGTCCGTCGAGTCGTTCCCGGCCGAGGCGACGAACAGCACTCCGCGCTCGGTCAGCTCGGTCAGCAGCGCGGTCAGCGCCGTCGTGTCCGCCAGGCCTTGCGGGTCTTCCGAGTAGTAGCCCGCCGACAGCGAGATCACGTCGACGAAGTCTGCCGCGGCAGCGGTGTCGTAGGGGTCGGCTTGGGCGATCGCGACCTGCAAGAGCAGGCTCCAGAGCACCAGCTGCAAGTCGTTCTCGTAGATGACGCCGTCGTCATGCATCACGCGGACGCTGCGCACCATGGCGTCAGGGCAGGACTGGCGGATGATCCCGGCGATGAAGGAACCGTGCCCGGAGTGGGTGTTGAGCCCCCTGGTGATGGGCGAGTCGTACACCGGCGCGTCGATCGACGACGAGAGGATCTCCGGATCGCCTGTCTCGTTCATCGCGACCAGCCCCTGCATCGCCTGGTCGAGCAGGACGAAGGCGTCGTCGGCATAGTCCTTCGACGCGTCGAGCCAGGCGTTCGTGCCGATGCCGGTGTCGAGCACGGCGATCACCGGACGGCGCCCGCCGAGGTCGCCGGCCGAGCACCTGACCGGTGCGTCGGCGCCGATCAGATCGACCGGAAAGCGCCCACCGCTGCCCGGCTCGACGTAAGCGGCGGTGTCCGGATGCCCTTCGGTGGAGGTGTTGCCCGTCAGTGCGTGCCCGACCAGCAGGTGTTCGAGCTCGATCTGGTCGACGATCCGGCTCAGCCCCGGATCCGCCGCCCCCGCCGCACGCAGTGTCTGAAGCGCCTCCCACGCGTCGATCGGGCGCGCCACCGAACCGGGCGCCACCTCAAGCCGCACCCTGCGCTGCACGTCCGGCAGGCCCTCAGGACGCGACCGGAGAAGGCCGGGCAGCTGTTGCGCGAGGTCCGGGACCCGTTCGGCCGCGAGCCGGTAGCCGATCCTGGCCAGGACGGTGTCGAGTCGCTCGACGTTCCCCGGCGTGAGGAGTCCGTCCGGGATTTGGAGTACCGCGCTGCGGTAGATCGTCGAGCGCGGGATCGGCGCCCCGGGGTACATCGCGGCCCTGGCCGGCTCCAGGATTCGAGCCCCGTGCCGGTTCAGCACCTTCTGCGGGAGCACGACCGGATCGTACGACGACAGCTGCACGTCACGGCCCTGCCCGCCGTCGCCACCCCGCCCACCGCGAAAAACCATCGCCATCTGCCAGCCACCCCTGCCGACTAGGATTCCACAACGGCGCTGCGCCGTCACCAGTATCTGAGTGCACTGAATCGCCCGCGAGATACATCCCAGGCGAAAAACTCGGCTACTTCGCCCGTTCGGGTGATCCTGCGCGCGGTTCGCCAGCTCCCGCCGCAGAATCCGGCCCCGCCGGTATTTGGGCTCTTCGAACTCGGCCGGGGCCTTGTGCGCGGCTGTAGGCTCACCCGCCGCTGCGCGCCGGCCGACCCTGCGCCACAGCCCTGGCCGACCGCGCCACAGCCCCGGCCAAATACGAAGAGCATGTATCCAGGGCCCGCGCAGCGGCCCTACCTCCATGTACCGCGCGGCCCGGCCGCGAATTCACATTATTACTTTATGGGGGATGCAGTGACTTCACCTGCACATCCGGGGGCGGAACACGAACGCCTGGCGTCCGTCCACCGGCAGAACTTCGGCTTCCTGCTCGCCGCGAACCCGAACTACTTCGGCAACCTGCCCGACAGCGGGTTCGAGCCGGAGTTCCAGCTGCTGACCGACACCGGCTACGAGGAGCTCACCTGCGTCGCGTACGACCCGGCGCGGCAGTTGCTCGAAGCGACGTTCCAGGTCAAGCTGCCCTACGGTTTCGAGGGCGGGCTGTGCACGAACGGCTCGTGGGAGTACGTGCGCTTCTGGCTGGACTACGGCAGCGGCTGGGTCGACGCCGGACTGACCGCCGTCAACGTGCACGACCTGCCCGCCGGCACGGACTGCGCCGGCGCGAACGTGTTCCCGGTCTCCTACACCGCCACCCTGGCCATCGACCCCGAGTCGGCGTTCTGTCTCGCGCCGCCGGAACTGCCGAAGGTCAGGGCGATCCTGTCCTGGAACACCGAACCGCCCGCCGCGCCGTCCGCAGCGGTGCCGGTGCCGGCCGACTGGACGCCGGTGTTCGGCAACGTGCTGGAGACGCACGTGCAGATCGCGACCCGGCCGCTGATCCTGCTCGACGTCCTGAGCGAGCTCGACGTCGAGCCGGCGGTGCTTCCCGGGCCGATGCAGCAGGCGGTGAAGGTGCCGATCCCGCTGCCCGACCCGCCGCCGCTGGACGTCGCCCAACTGGCCGCGCTCTACCACGTGGACGCGGCCAAGGAGCTCGGGCCGGCGGTCACCGTGCCGGCGCACCGTTTCGGCGCGGGCGCGATCACGCCCGCGCTCGCGGCGGCGGCCCCGCTGGAAACGCTCGCCGTGGCCGAGTCGTGGAAGTCGCTGGGGCTGAACTGGGCCGAGGCCGTGGCCGCGCTGACCGAACTCGACAGCGACGTGAACTACGAGCAGATCGACTGCGTCGGGCTCGACGTGACGCGCAGCCGTCTGGTCGCCACGATCGACATCAAGCGGCCGTACGGGTACCTCGGCGGTCTGTGCTCCTTCGGCAGCACCGAATACGTCGCCTTCTGGGGTGACTTCGGCGGCTCCGACTGCGCACTGACCTACCTGGGCACCGCAAAGGTCAAGGTGCACGACATCCCGTCGATTCCGGCCGGCGGCCTGTCGTACGCCGCCGTGCTGCCGGTCGACCTGTCCGCGTTCACCAAGTCCTGCGACCAGCCGGTGATCGGCCGGATCCGCGCGGTGCTCTCCTGGAACACTGCGCCCTCGACCACGGACCCGGACGCCCTGCCGTTCTGGGGCAACCGGCTCGACACGCACGTGCAGCTCCCGCCGAAGTCCCCCGGCTCGGGCACCGGCCCGAACGTCTGGGCCGTCGGCGGCGTCGGCGTCGCGGACCTCGACAGCTCGTACAACGCCTTCTGGATGACGACCAGCGGCAGCGGGATGACCAAGCCGAACGCGCACTTCGCGCTCACCGGCATCGCGACCGACCCGCGGCCGAGCCCGTTCGGCGGGCGCGTCGTCGTGCAGGGCGACCCGGTGCTGGGCGGCTCGTACCGCATGCAGGTGCGCAACAGGACCACGAACGGCACGTGGACCACGCTGCTCAACAAGCTGTACGTGGTGGACACGTTCGGCGTGGCGGGCAGCAACTCGCCGGTCGGCGAGTACTACCCGTACCTCGACCACACCCAGAACGAGGACAGCGTCCTGGCGCAGTGGGACACCACAGGCAACGACCTGTGGGAAATCAAGCTCGACGCGCTCGACGCGATGAACACGCCGCTCGGCGAGGTGCACTACCTGGTGCAGCTCGACAACACGGCACCGAGCGTCGACATCCACATCGACAGCGGCGGCGACTGCAAGAAGTTCACGGTCGGCACCCCGATCGACGGGCACTTCTTCGCGCAGGACCCCGAAGACCACTTCGGCTCGTACTCGCTGTGGATCCTGCCCGACACCCTGCCCGGCGGCACCGGCGTCCTCACGCCGTCCGGCGGAACCACCCCGACGGCGGCGGCACCGGGCGACCCGTGGCACCTGGACACGCACGGCATGTCGGCGTGCGCGTACGTGGCGATCGTCCAAGCACACGACCGGACGATCGTCTCCAGCAGCACCGTCGGCTGGTATTCCGGCCAGGTGGCGGTCGGCTTCTCGCTTGAGTAGCCCGATCGGCAGGCCACTGGAATAACGGGGCGTCGTCCTCTGCCCGGCAGCAGTGCCGGGCAGAGGACGGCGAACGTCACCGGCCGAAGTCCGATCGCCGAACTGTTGCGGTCAGCAGACGAAGGCATCGCGGGGTTCTTCGATCTGGAGCGCGTCACGCCGAACACATTAGGCAACAGGCGCATACTCCGGCTCTTGTCGCGTGGAAGAGTCACTGTGACGGTCAGCCCAGGGGCGCCGCCAGCCTCCAGCCCTCCGCCAGCACGCCGTCTATCGCACTCAACGCTTGTTCCAGCCTCGACGCCCTATCGCCATGCACCTCGACCCAACGCGCACCGCCCGCCGATAACACCTCGCGGAATCGCTCAGTCATCCACGGCCGCAAGTGCTCCCCG
>NZ_DASYZI010000192.1:0-3462 GCF_035946395.1 Actinocrinis sp. | reverse complement strand
CGTCGGGCCGGGAGTTCTCCCCGACGATCATCCCCTCATAGACCTCGGTGCCCGGAGTGACGAACAGCGAACCGCGTTCTTGCAGGTTGAACATGGCATAAGCGGAGGCGCTGCCGGCCCGGTCAGCGACCAGCGAGCCGGTCGCGCGGCCCCGCATGGGCCCCGACCAGGGCTCGTAGCCCTCGAAGACATGGTGCGCGATGCCGGTGCCGCGGGTCTCGGTGAGGAACTGGGTGCGGAAGCCGATCAGGCCCCTGGCGGGCACCACGAACTCCATCCGGACCCAGCCGGTGCCGTGGTTGGTCATCGACTCCATCCGGCCGCGCCGCACCGAGATCAGCGAGGTGACCGCGCCCAGGTCCTCCTCGGGCACGTCCACGCTCAGCCGCTCGACCGGCTCGAAGACGGCGCCGTCGATGTCCTTGGTCACGGCGGCGGGCCGGCCCACGGTCAGCTCGTAGCCCTCCCGGCGCATGGTCTCCACCAGCACGGCTAGCGCGAGCTCGCCGCGGCCGCGGACCTCCCAGGTGTCCGGCCGTTCGGTGGGCAGAACGGCTAGCGACACGTTGCCGACCAGCTCGCGGTCCAGGCGGTCGCGGACCAGCCGGGCGGTGACCTTGGCCGCAGC
The DNA here is from genome assembly GCF_035946395.1 of Actinocrinis sp. Classification (NCBI taxonomy): domain Bacteria; kingdom Bacillati; phylum Actinomycetota; class Actinomycetes; order Catenulisporales; family Actinospicaceae; genus Actinocrinis; species Actinocrinis sp. The sequence goes on along the minus strand of NZ_DASYZI010000192.1, from coordinate 2,834 downwards.
GGCCTGCCCGGCCAGCGGCGAGGTATTCACCCCGATCGTCATCGAAATGGCCGGCTCGTCCACGGTGATCAGCGGCAGCGGGCGCGGGTCGTCGGCGTCGGCCAGCGTCTCGCCGATCATGATCTCCGGGATGCCGGCGATGGCGATGATGTCGCCGGGCCCGGCCTGCTCGGCGGGCTTGCGCTCCAGCGCCTCGGTCATCAGCAGTTCGGTGATCTTCACCCGTTCGGTCTCGCCGTCCCGCTTGATCCAGGCGACCTGCTGACCCTTGCGGATGGTGCCCTGGTGCACCCGGCACAGCGCGATGCGGCCGAGGAAGTTGGACGCGTCCAGGTTCGTCACGTGCGCCTGGAGCGGGGCGCCCTCCACGTACGTCGGCGCCGGGATCGTCCCCAGGATGGTGCGGAACAGCGGCTGGAGGTCAGGGCTGTCCGGCACGGTGCCGTTGCCCGGCCGCTCAAGCGAGGCCTTGCCGTCGCGGGCACACGCGTAGACGATCGGGAACTCGATCTGGTCCTCGGTCGCGTCGAGGTCGAGGAAGAGCTCGTAGGTCTCGTCGACGACCTCGGAGATGCGCGCGTCGGGCCGGTCGGTCTTGTTGATGACCAGGATCACCGGAAGCTTCGCGGACAGCGCCTTGCGCAGGACGAACCTGGTCTGCGGCAGCGGCCCCTCCGAGGCGTCCACCAGCAGCACCACGCCGTCCACCATGGACAGCCCGCGCTCGACCTCGCCGCCGAAGTCGGCGTGGCCGGGGGTGTCGATGATGTTGATGACGGTGTCCGAGCCGTCCTGCGGCGAGCGGTAGTGCACCGCGGTGTTCTTCGCGAGAATCGTGATCCCCTTCTCGCGCTCCAGGTCGTTCGAGTCCATCACACGCTCGTCCACGTGCTGGTTGGACCGGAACGCCCCGGCCTGCCACAGCATCGCGTCCACGAGCGTGGTCTTGCCGTGGTCGACGTGGGCCACGATTGCCACGTTGCGGATGTCATTACGCGTAGGCATGCCGGTAGCGTCACTTTCTCGGACGGGCAGAGTCCTGGATCGGAAGAGGGTAAGGCCTCCGCCTGCATGCCTGGGAGCCTCGTTGCCCCGGGCAGACGGCGCCGCACTCCATGGTAGGCGAACAAATCCGTTGCCGATCGCGCCGCGCGCTTGCTCTACTGCTACGACGGCGCGGCCCGCGACCGTATCAATCGCCCCAGGGAGACCCCAGCATGCGCGAAGCGTTCATGTCCACCCAGCTGCGGATGAAGACCTACGCAAAGGACATGACACCGCGTGAGTACGCTCAACCTGGGGATTCTGGCGCACGTCGACGCCGGTAAGACCAGCCTGACCGAACGGCTGCTGCTCGCGGCCGGAGTCATCGACGAACTCGGCAGCGTCGACGAGGGCAGCACGCAGACCGACTCCCTCGACCTCGAACGCCAGCGCGGCATCACCATCAAGGCCGCCGTCGTTTCTTTCTCGATCGACGACGTGACGGTCAATCTGATCGACACTCCCGGCCACCCGGACTTCATCGCCGAGGTGGAGCGGGCGCTCAGCGTGCTCGACGGCGCGGTGCTGGTGGTCTCAGCCGTCGAGGGTGTGCAGGCGCAGACGCGGGTGCTGATGCGGGCGCTGCAACGGCTGCGGATCCCGACCCTGATCTTCGTGAACAAGATCGACCGTGGCGGCGCGCAGTGCGACCGCGTATTGCGGAGCATCGCCGAACGCCTGACTCCGGCAGTCCTCGCACTGGGCTCAACGCACGCCCCCGGCACGCGTGACGCCTCCTTCACCCCGTTCAATGCCGACGATCCCGACTTCACCTCACGCCTGGCCGAACTTCTGGCAGATCACGACGACACGCTCCTAGCGTCGTACGTATACGACGACACAGCGCTCTCGTATGACAAGCTGCACGCCGGACTCGCAGAGCAGACGAAGCGCGTGCTCGTACATCCGGTGTTCTTCGGCTCAGCGATCACGGGCGCCGGCGTGCCCGAGCTGGCCGACGGCATCAAAACCCTTCTGCCCACCGCCGAGGACGCCGCCGACGCGCCGGCCTCGGGCAGCGTCTTCAAGGTGGAGCGCGGACCGGCCGGCGAGAAGATCGCGTACGTGCGCATGTTCTCCGGCACGGTACGCGTCCGCGACAAGTTGGCATTCGCGGAAGGCAACGAGGGCAAGGTCACCGCGATCAGCGTGTTCGACCACGGCTCGGCGCGGCCCGCCGACGCGGTCGCCGCAGGGCGGATCGGCAAGCTGTGGGGCCTCGGCGACATCCGCGTCGGCGACGAGATCGGCGCGCCGCGCGCATCGGGCCCGAGTCGGCAGTTCGCCCCGCCGACCCTCGAAACCGTGGTCGTCCCGCGCCGCGCCGCCGACAAGGGCACTCTGCACACCGCGCTGACCCGGCTCGCCGAGCAGGACCCGCTGATCAACCTGCGCCGCGACGACCTGCGCCAAGAGATCTCGGTCTCGCTCTACGGAGAGGTGCAGAAGGAGGTCATCGAGGCGACCCTCGCCGACGAGTACGGCCTGGAGGTCGAGTTCCGGCAGAGCACCACCATCCACATCGAGCGGCCAGTCGGAACCGGCGCCGCCTTCGAGATCGCTGACAAAGACGGCAATCCGTTCCTCGCCACGGTCGGCCTACGCGTCGAGCCCGCGCCGACCGGCAGCGGTGTCACCTTCCATTTGGCGGTCGAACTCGGCTCGATGCCCTACGCGTTCTTCAAGGCGGTCGAGGACACCGTGCACGAGACGCTGCGTCAGGGCATCCACGGCTGGCAGGTGACCGACTGCACGGTCACCATGACGCACTCCGGCTACTGGCCCCGGCA
>NZ_DASYZI010000191.1:0-8874 GCF_035946395.1 Actinocrinis sp. | reverse complement strand
CAGGCGAGCGGCCAGCTCGACCGTCGTGATCGGGTGGGCGCCGTAGCCGAGGTCGATGACGAGCGGAGCATCGAGCGTTGCGCGCAGCTGCGCTCCGTGTACGCCGATCAGCCAACGGTCCACCCGGCGAAGGCGGTTGGGCGCGGTGGTGCCACGGGTGACGGTGCCGACCGGTCGAGCACGCTTTGCGGCTTGCCTCGGCGCATCGGCCCGGCGTGGCTGGCGTGGCTGGATTCGGATCGGCGGTGTGGTCTTGGGCGCTGCGGGCTCAGGTGGCGTGTTCTCAGGCGGCGTGCGCTCGGACGATGTGTTCTCAGGCGGTATGTTCTGAGCCGGTGCGATCTCAGACAGTGCGGTGCACCTTATGTGGCGCCGCCTGCGCGATCGGCTTGATGACCATCAGATCGACGTCGACGTGCGCGGGCCGGGTCACCGCGAATGCCACACAGTCCGCGATGTCCTCGGCAACGAGGGGCGCCGCGACACCGCGGTACGTCGCCTCGGCGCGCTCCGCGTCGCCGTCGAAGCGGATCAGTGAGAATTCCTCTGTCTTGACCATGCCCGGCGCGATCTCGGTGATACGCACCGGTTGGCCGTTCAGCTCCAGGCGCAGTGTCTCGGTGACCGCGTGCTGCGCGTGCTTGGCCGCCGCGTAACCCGCGCCACCTTCGTAGACCAAGTGCCCGGCGATCGACGTGATGTTGACGACGTGCCCGCGGCCGTAACGCAGCATCGCGGGCAGCAGCGCCTTGGTCACCCGCACCGAGCCGAGCACGTTCACGTCGAACATCCGCTGCCAGTGCCCGAGATCAGCCTCGGCCACCGGGTCCAAGCCGAGCGCGCCGCCCGCGTTGTTGACCAGCACCGCGCACTCGGGCACCGCCTCGGCGAGGGCCGCCACCGACGTGTCGTCGGTCACATCCAGCGGGAACGGCGTCGCGCCGATCTCCGAGGCCAGCTTTTCCAGCCGGTCGACGCGACGGGCCGCGGCCACGACGTGGAAGCCCTCGGCGGCCAGGCGTCGTGCCGTGGCGGCACCGATTCCACTGCTCGCGCCGGTGACGACGGCGATCGGGGACGAAGACGGGAGCGTGGGCGCGGGCGCGGAGTCGGGGTTTGTCACGCCACCATTCTCGGACACCCTCGGCTCGTCGCGGTACATGGCCGTCTTCGGATACGTAGCCTGAGAGACGTGCGGGGAATAGGGGCACGGCGGGGGAAGGTTGCAAGGCTTCAGTGTGCCAAGCGATTCAGGGTCGCTAGTGCCCGGCACGCCTTACCGGCGCAGTGTGGAGGACCGAGCTTGATTCCCCGGCGGATTGCCACGATCTCGGTTCACACCTCGCCCCTTCACCAGCCGGGCACCGGTGATGCCGGCGGGATGAACGTGTACATCGTCGAGGTGTCCAAGCGACTCGCCGCGCTCGGCATCGAGGTCGAGATCTTCACCCGCGCCACCACAGGCAGCCTGCCGCCGATCGTCGAGATGGCGCCCGGCGTGCAGGTCAGGCACATCGCGGCCGGACCTTATGAGGGGCTCTCCAAGGAGGATCTGCCCGGGCAGCTGTGTTCCTTTACCTCGGGGGTGCTGCGCACCGAGGCGATGAGTAAGCCGGGCCACTACGACCTGGTTCACTCCCATTACTGGCTGTCCGGCCAGGTCGGCTGGCTGGCCACGGCGCGCTGGGGCGTGCCGCTGGTGCACTCGATGCACACGCTCGCCCGGGTGAAGAACGCGGCGCTCGCCGAGTCTGACACGCCCGAGCCGGCCGGCCGGCTGCTCGGCGAATCGCAGGTGGTGGTCGCCGCCGACCGGCTGATCGCGAACACCGAGCAGGAGGCCGAGCAACTGATCGGCATGTACGGCGCGAACCCGGAGCGGGTCGCCGTCGTGCATCCCGGAGTCGACCTCGAAACCTTCCAGCCCGGCGACCGAGCGCTCTCGCGGGCCCGGCTCGGCCTGCCGCCGCACGCCCCGGTGCTGTTGTTCGTCGGCCGGATCCAGCCGCTCAAGGCGCCTGACATCCTGCTGCGCCTGGCCGCGGACCTGCTGGAACGCGATCCGGAGCGCTACCGGGAGCTGACCGTCGTGGTGGTCGGCGGCCCGAGCGGCACCGGCCTGGCCGAACCGCACCACCTGACCCGCCTGGCCCGGCAACTGGGCCTCTCGGAGCGCACCCGCTTCGTCAAACCGGTCAGCCAGAACCTGCTCGCCGAGTGGTACCGCGCCGCGGACATCGCGTTGATGCCCTCGTACAACGAGTCCTTCGGGCTGGTCGCGGTAGAGGCGCAGGCCTGCGGTACGCCGGTGGTCGCGTCCCGGGTCGGCGGCCTGGTCACGGCGGTGCGTGACGGAGAGTCCGGCCTGCTGGTCACCGGTCACAACCCCGCCGACTACGCCACCGCCGTCGCCCGGCTGCTCGACCAGCCCGGCCTGCTCCAGCAGATGCGCACAGGGGCCCGCAAGCACGCTGCCGAGTTCGGTTGGGGTTCCACGGCCGACCGCCTCGTCGGCGTCTACAGCGACGCGCTCGCCGCGGGCTCGCTCAGTCGGCGTCGCGTAAGCTCGGTCGCGGGATAGCGCGAAATCGAGCGAAGCGACACCGGGATGACGGACAGCGCAGGTGAGCGTGCACGGGCCATCGCGGTCATCGAGACCGCGCTCGCCGAGGTGGAGGCCGTCTACGAGCGGCCCGGCGACGGCCACTTCGTCGTGTCCCTCCCCGGCAGCCACAAGCTGAGCACAACCTGCTCGCTGCTCGTCGGCGACCACACGCTGTCCGTCAACGCCTTCGTCGTGCGCGCGGCCGACGAGAACCACGAGGCCGTCTACCGCTGGCTGCTTGAGCACAACGCCCGGCTCTCCGGCATCGCCTTCGCGCTCGACCGGCTCGGCGACGTCTTCCTCGTCGGCCGGGTACCGCTGTCCGCGGTCACCGAGGCTGAGGTGGACCGGCTGCTCGGCTCGGTCCTCGACGCCGCGGACGCCAACTTCGACCGGCTGCTCGAACTGGGCTTCGCGGGCTCGATCCGGCGCGAATGGGCGTGGCGGCTCAAACGCGGCGAGTCGACCGCGAACCTGGCCGCCTTCGAGCGCCTGCGCCCGGACCCGGACGCCGACTCGGCCAGGCCCGCCGAGCCCTGACGAACAGTCGGCGCGGCCGACATCTGTGCGTGTCTACGTCTGCTCGTCTCTACATCTATACAACAGCTGCGAGCTCGGCCGACTGCTGTTCTACGGCTCGGGCGGCCGCCACCCGGTGTTCGAGGTGCGCCCCGATGCGCAGGTATGCCAGTGCCGCCACGGCGGACGCCGCGAAGCAGCCGATCCACAGCGGCGTCCCGCCGTATGAGCCGATCACCGCCGCGCCCGCGAGCGGCGCGACGATCTGCGAAGTGGTCCACGAGAGCTGATACACGCCCTGGTAGCGACCGCGCAGATGGTCCGGGGACAACCGCGCGGTGACCGCCTGGGCCGGCGGCGTGCCGCCGATCTCGCCCAGCGTCATGACCACCACGCAGAGCACGTACATCGCGATCGACTGCCCGAAGGCCAGTACGCCGAATCCGGCACCGATCACCAGGCTCGCGCCCGCCAGCACCCGGCCCTCGGGATAACGCCGCAACAGCCGGGTGACCGGCATCTGGAGCAGCACGATCAACACGCCGTTGATCGCGGAGATCCGGCCGAAAGTCCCTGCGGACAGCCCGCCCGCGGCCATCGCGATCGGCACGCCGACCTGGCACTGGTCGTACACGGCCAGCACGACGAACCACGTGGCGACGAACGCGACGAAGGGCCGATCGCGCAGCACCGCGCCCAAGCCGTCACCCGCTACACGGCTGCCGGTCCGTGCCGCCTTCGCTCGCTCGGCTCCGGCTCTCGCGGCGCTGTTTCCCGCGGTGCCGACGGCCGCGGCCTCGATCGCCTCGAAGGGCGTGGTGTCGCGCACCATGGCCGCGATCAGCACGGCGCACAACGCCGTCGTGGCGGCGTCGGCGTAGAAGAGGGCGAGAAAGCCGAACCGCGTGACCAGTCCCACGGCCGACATCGAGACCGCGAAGCCGATGTTGACCGCCCAGAAGGCCAGCGCGAACGCCCGCACCCGGTCCGCGCCGACCGGGACCAGGTCGGCGATCATCGCGGACTGCGCGGGACGGGACGCGTTGGCGGCCAGCCCCACCGCGAGTGCGCCGAGCCCGAGCAGCCAGGGCGAGCGGGCGTATCCGAGCGCGACGATGGTCGCCGCATTGGCGAACAGCGAGCCGACCAGCGTCGGCTTGCGCCCGACCCGGTCCGCCAGCACGCCGCCGATCACGCTCGAAGTCGCCGCGCCGACGCCGAACAGGGCGGTCACGGCGCCGGCGAGCGCGGCCGAGCGGTGCAGCGGACCGGTGACGTAGAACGCGAGAAAGGGCAGCACGAAGCCGCCCATCCGGTTGACCAGGATGCCGAGCCAGATCCACCAGAAGGCGCCGGGCAGGCCGCCGAAGGTCGAGCTCGCCGCGCTTCTGAGCCGGACCACGCGTTACCCCCTCGATCTGTTCACTGTCACCCCGCAGCAACTGCATGTAACAGCCTCAGGAGCTCTTCGGAAATTACAGTCCGACCGGGTGCGAGGGCAACGGAATATCGCGGATACGCTCGTCGGCATGGCTGATTCGTACCGTCTCGTACTGCTCCGCCACGGCGAGAGCGCGTGGAACGCGAAGAACCTCTTCACCGGCTGGGTCGACGTCGACCTGACCGCCCAGGGCGAGGAGGAGGCGATCCGCGGCGGCAAGCTGCTCGCGGACCGCGGCCTGCTGCCGGACGTCCTGCACACCTCGGTGCTGCGGCGGGCGATCCGCACCTCGCAGCTGGCGCTCGACGCCATCGACCGGCACTGGATCCCGGTGCGCCGGTCCTGGCGGCTCAACGAGCGGCACTACGGCGCGTTGCAGGGCAAGGACAAGGCACAGACCCTCGCCGAGTTCGGCGAGGAGCAGTTCATGCTCTGGCGCCGCTCGTACGACACGCCCCCGCCGCCGCTGGCCGTGGACGACGAGTACTCGCAGTTCGACGATCCGCGTTACGCGCAGTTGCCGCTGGAACTGCGGCCGCGTACCGAATGCCTCAAGGACGTCGTGCACCGCATGCTGCCCTACTGGTACGACGCGATCGTCCCCGACCTGCTCACCAGCCGTACTGTGCTGATCGCCGCGCACGGTAACTCGCTGCGTGCACTCGTCAAGCACCTCGACGGCGTCTCCGACGAGGCGATCGCGGGGCTCAACATCCCCACCGGCATCCCGCTGCTGTACGAACTCGACGCCGACCTGCGCCCACTGACCGCCGGCGGCGAGTACCTCGATCCCGCCGCCGCGGCCGAAGCCATCGAGGCCGTCAAGAACCAGGGCCGCAAGTAGTCCGAGGCAGTAGCCGGAAGCGCCGCGCGGAAAAGGACCCGAAAAAGGACCTGAAAGACCGTCAGTGAATCCTGTTGGACAGAGGAGCCCTTCGCCCGTGACTCCCGGGCGAAGGGCTCCTCTCTCTCCCCTCCGAACGCTGCGGCTGCCGCCGTGGCGAACGCCTCTGTGCAGCCGCCTCAGTGCGGCTCGCCGGTCACCAGGAAGATGATGCGCTTGGACACCGACACCGCGTGGTCGGCGAAGCGCTCGTAGTACCGGCCGATCAGCGTCACGTCGATCGCCATCTCGGTCGAGTACTCGGCCCGCTTGTCCAGCAGCGCGCCGAAGAGGGCGCGGTGCAGGTCGTCCATGGCGTCGTCGTCGACCGGCAGCTCCCGGGCGACCGCCACGTCGCGCCCCTCGATGATCTCGGCGGTCTTGGTCGCCAGGTCGACGGCGATCCGGCCCATCCGCCCGATCGTGTCGCGCAGGTCCACCGGGACCGCGACGTCGGGGTAGCGCAGCCGGGCCACTTTCGCCACGTGCCGGGCCAGGTCGCCCATCCGCTCGATGTCCGCGCTCATCCGCAGCGAGGTGATGATCGTGCGCAGGTCGCCGGCCACCGGCTGCTGACGCGCCAGCAGGTCCAGCGAACGCGCGTCGAGCTCGCGCTGCAACGCGTCGACGGCGTCGTCGGCCGAGATGACGGACTCGGCGACCTGGAGATCCGCCTCCAGCAACGCGGTGGTCGCGCGGCCCATCGCCGTGCCGACGAGACCGGTCATCTCGATCAGCGTCCTGCCGATCGAATCGAGTTCCTCGTGGTACACGTCCCGCATCGAACAACGCTCCCGTCGCTTCTCGGAGGCCCGCCGTCGTCGCTGACCACACAGTGAGGGCACCTTTGCCGAGCCTTCACCGTAGAGGCAGGGCGCCTGCCCGGGCCAGGCACGGCGGTGAATCAGACACTACCCATACGTGAACTCTTGGCGACGGATGCCGCCGCTCTCGATCGGGCCCTCGGAGCCGCCCCGGCGGGCATTTACTCTGTATGTGTGTATTACCTCGCGGCCGACTTCCACCTCGCCGCGGTGTCGGCCGCCGCGCTGGTCGCGCTGGCGACCGGCGCCGCGGGGGGCCTGGCGTTCCGGTGGAGCGAGCGCGAGCGCCGCGCCGAGCCCGCGCCCGAGCCGCTCGTGCCGCCCGGAGCCGCGGCGGTGCTGCAAGTACTGCGTTCCTCGGCGGTGCTCCTCGACACCAGCGACGCGGTGGTGAAGGCGTCCCCGGCTGCGCATGCCCTCGGCTTGGTGCGCGGCCAGCGGCTGGTGTCCGACGAACTGGTCTCGATGGCCAGGCAGGTGCGCAGGGACGGCGAGATCCGGCAGGTCGAGCTGGAGATACCGCGCGGCCCGCTGGGCGGCGACACGCTGGCCGTCTCGGTGCGGGTCGCCCCGCTCGGCGCGCATCTGGTGCTGGTGCTGGTCGAGGACCGCACCGAGGCGCACCGGATAGACGCGATCCGGCGCGACTTCGTGGCCAACGTCAGCCACGAGCTCAAGACTCCGGTCGGCGCGCTGGCCCTGCTGTCCGAGGCGGTGCTGTCGGCCAGCGACGACCCGGCCGCGGTGCGCCGCTTCGCCGAGCGGATGCAGCGCGAGGCGCACCGGCTGGCGAACCTGGTGCAGGACCTGATCGACCTGTCCCGGCTGGAGAGCGACGACCCGCTGGCCAAGGCCGAGCGGGTGGACCTCGGCGAGGTGGTCGAGGAGGCGCTGGGCCGGGCCCGCGAGGTGGCCGCCGCCCGGCAGATCGAACTGGTCGGCACTACACCCGGCGGCCTGCACGTGCTCGGTGATCTCGATCAGTTGGTCACCGGTTTGGGAAATCTTGTCGGCAATGCCGTTAACTATTCACCTGATCGTACGAAGGTGGTCGTGGCGGTGCGCCGGGAGGGAGATCTGGCCGAAATCTCCGTGACCGACCAGGGCATCGGGATTCCGGAGCAGGATCTCAAGCGGATCTTCGAGCGGTTCTACCGGGTCGACCCGGCCCGCTCGCGGGTGACCGGGGGCACGGGGCTCGGGCTCTCGATAGTCAAGCACATCGCCGCCACCCACGGCGGCGATGTCGCGGTGTGGAGTGTGGAGGGGGCCGGATCGACCTTCACCCTGCGCCTGCCGCTGTTGGGCGATCCGCCTGCGGCCAGGGACAACCGGGCGGACGGCGGCGTGCTGGAACTCAACTCAGGGAGTCGAACGACGTGACCAGGGTGCTGATGGTCGAGGACGAGGAATCGTTCAGCGACCCGCTTTCCTACCTGCTGCGCAATGAGGGCTTCGAGGTCGCCGTCGCGTCCACCGGTCCCGAGGCGCTGGAGGAGTTCGACCGGCACGGGGCGGACCTGGTGCTGCTCGACCTGATGCTGCCGGGCCTGCCAGGCACCGAGGTGTGCCGGCGGCTGCGCGCTCGCTCCACGGTGCCGGTGATCATGCTGACCGCCAAGGACAGCGAGATCGACAAGGTGGTCGGGCTGGAACTCGGCGCGGACGACTACGTGACCAAGCCGTACTCCTCGCCCGAGCTGGTGGCTCGCATCCGCGCCGTGCTGCGCCGGCACGGCCAGGCGGAGGAGCCGGACGACGCGGCGCTGGAGGCCGGTCCGGTGCGGATGGATGTGGAGCGGCACACAGTCAGCGTCAGCGGACACGGAGTGCAGCTGCCGCTCAAGGAATTCGAGCTGCTGGAGATGCTGCTGCGCAACGCGGGCCGAGTGCTGACGCGCATGCAGCTGATCGACCGAGTCTGGGGAGCCGACTATGTCGGCGATACCAAGACGCTGGACGTTCACGTCAAGCGGCTGCGCGCAAAGATCGAGCCGGACCCGGCGGTGCCGCGCTACCTGGTCACCGTCCGCGGCCTCGGCTACAAGTTCGAGCCGTGAGCCGAGCCGTGGACACCTGCCCCGCCACCGACGGCTGACTGCGGCAACCGGCCGCTGACGACGGCGCCCCGAACCGAATCCGAACCGGTCTTGTCCGAATCGGTCTGGATCGGGGCGCCATGTGCCGAGGCGGGAATCCCATCTCGGCCTTGACCCTCAGCGCTTGGACGCGCTCGGGCTCGCCGACGCCGATGCGGACGCGGATGCGCTCTTGCTCACCTCAGCACTGGCACTGGCAGTAGCACTCGCAGAGGCGCTCGCACTCGCGATCTCGCTCGCACTGGGGCTGGGCACCGCGACCCCCGCGTTCGGGTCGTAGTTCGCGAACAGTCCCGTGTTGCTGTGAACCTGCGCGCTGATCGTCACCGTGCCGAACGTGCCGAACGAGAAGACCACCTGCACGAGGTTGCCCGCCGTCAGCCCGCTGTTGGCCAGCTCGATCTGCGGCTGTCCCTGCTCGCCGAAGCTCACCGACTGCCCGGCGGTGATGCCCGACGTCGACACGCTCGCCGTGTCCGCAGCGGATCCGGTGTTCGTGGCCG
>NZ_DASYZI010000190.1:0-14635 GCF_035946395.1 Actinocrinis sp. | reverse complement strand
GGCCGCTGGACCGCCCCCCGCTGCTCACCGAGACCTCGGTGCCCGGCGTCTTCGCGGCCGGCGACGTGCGCGCGGGCACGGTCAAGCGGATCAGTTCGGCGATCGGCCAGGGCGCCGTGGCGGTGGCCGCGGTCAGCCACTACCTCGATACGCTCGCCGACGTCGACGAGGACTCGGAGAGCTGAAAAATGCCTGTCGGCGGCCGATCGGCCGCCGACAAGCCGATGACGTCAGAGCCCGAGCGCTTCGAGATCCGCGCCGACGACCGAGGAGTCGCCCTCCACCGCGACGACGAGGTCGGCCGGATGCAGCGCCGCACGCACGGCCGCGTTGACTTCGTCCAGCGTCACCTCCAGCAGCCGCGCGTGCTCGACGGTGACGTAGTCCTCGGGCAGGCCGTGCCGGACCATCTCGACTAGCCGGGAGCCGACCGCGCCCGCGGTCTGTAGGCCGATCGGCGTGGCACCGGCCAGGTACGCGCGGGTTTTGTCGAGTTCGGCCTCGGTCGCGCCGCCGTCCAAGAACTCGTCGATGACCCGCAGCGTGTCCGCCACCGCGGCCGCGGTCGCGTCCGTGCGCACCTCGGCCGAGAACGAGAACAGGCCACGCGGCCTGCCGAAGTCGAAGCCGGCGTGCGCGCCGTAGGTGTAGCCCTTCACCTCGCGCAACTCGTGGTTGATCCGCGAGGTGAACGAGCCGCCGAGGATGGTCGAGCCGAGCCGCAGCGCCACCACGTCGATGCCGTGCTCCGCGACCTTCGCGCGGGTCGGCGTCGAGTGCCCGATCCGCAGCGTGGACTGCACGGCCCCGGGCCGGTCGGCGATCGCCAGCCGGTGCGCCACGCTCAGCGGCACCGGCGCGGGCCGCTGCGGCTGCACCGACTCCGGGAAGTCGCCGAACACCGTGCGGGCCAGCGCCTCCACGTCGAGCTCGTCGAGGTCGCCCGCGATCAGCAGGGTGCCCGCGTGCCGCAGCCACGTCGCGTGGAAAGCGCGCACCGCCTCCGCGTTCAGGCTCACCACGGTCTCCGGGCTGCCTCCGGCCAGCCGGCCGAAGCGCTTCTCGGCGCCGTAGAGCGCGGCGCGCAACGCCGCCTGCGCGCGCGGCCCGGGACGGGCGAAGGCCTCGCGCTTGGCCGCCACCAGGTCCGACAGGTACCGCTCGACGTCGGCGTCGGTGAAAGCCGGGGTGCGCACCGCTTCGGCGAGCAGTTCCGCGCCAGCGACCGCCTCGCGGGTGGGCAGGTCCAGCGACAGGCGGGTGGTCTCCCAGCTGGTGTCCACCGACCAGTTGCCGCCGAGGGTCTCCACCGCGGTGCCGAACTCGTCCGCGCTGCGCTTGAGCGTTCCCTCGTCGAGCAGCCCGGCGGTCGCCCTGGCGAGCCCGTCCAGGCCCTCGGGCTCGCCCAGCGCGCCGCCGTCGAGCAGCACGGAGAGCCAGGCGATCGGCTGGCCGGGCAGGTGCGCGGCCAGGACGCGGCCTGCGCCCACGGTGGTGCTGCGTACCTGGGGGAAGACGTACGGCTGCGGCAGGACCGCTGCGGGACGGGGGGCCAGTGACGTGTCGGCCATCGTGCTCAGCGCTCCGCCTCTTCGGTGTGGACAGCTTCGGGGTCGGCGTTGGATTCGGCTGCGTCCGGGGCGGCCGGGACATAGGCGAGCGTGATCCGGTTGTCCGGGGCGAAGATCCGCCCCGCCGCCTGCTGCACCTCGTCCGCGGTGACCGCGAGCAGCTGCGGCAGCCGGTCGGCCACCCGCCGCGCGTCGCCGAACAGCGTCGCGTGCCTGCCGAGCTGGTCGGCCCGCGAACCGACGGTGGCCAGCTCCCGGGACCAGTCAGCGGCCAGCACGCTGCGGGCGCGGCTGAGTTCGTCCTCGCCGACGCCCTCCCGCGCGACCTGCTCGCAGATCTCGAAGAAGGCCGCCTCAAGCTCGTCGAGCGGCACGCCCTCCCGGGGCGTGGCCATCCCGGTGATCATCGAGGCGTGCCAGGCGCGCTGCCACGAGCCGAGGTAGCCGCCCTCGGCCTGGGCGAGCCGCCGACGGGTCACGAGTTCGCCGAAGAGGCGGCTGCCGCGGCCACGGCCGAGCACCACGCTCAGCACGTCGTCCGCGGCCGACCCCGGCTCGGCGAACCGGCTGGACCGGAACGCGAAGAACACCCGGGGCAGCGGCACCGCCTCGTCGAGCTGCACCCGCTGCGTCGTGCCGAACGCGGTCGGCAGTGCGGCAACCTCGGGCAGTTGCGGGCGCGGGCGGGGCGCCAGCGCGCCGAAGTAACGCTTCGCCAGTTCGCGCACCTCGTCGGCGGAGGTGTCGCCGACCACGGTGAGCACCGCGTTGTCGGGGGAGTAGTAGGACTCGTAGAAGGCGGTGAAGTCGGACAGCTGCGCGCTGTCGAGCTCGGCCATCGAGCCGATCGTCGAGTGGTGGTACGGGTGCCCCGCGGGGTAGGCCAGCTCGCCGATCATCTCGTGCCAGCGGCCGTACGGCACGTTGTCGTAGCGCTGCCGCCGCTCGTTCTTGACCACCTCGCGCTGGTTGTCCAGCGTCTCCTGGGTCAGCGCCAGCGCGCCCATCCGGTCCGCTTCCAGCCACAGCGCGGTGGCCAGCGCGGCTGAGGGCACGGTCTGGAAGTAGTTGGTCCGGTCCGAGCTGGTCGTCGCGTTGATCGCGGAGCCGCCGACCGCCTGTAGCACGCCGAAGTGCTCGCCCTTGCCGACCTGCGCCGAGCCCTCGAACATCAGGTGCTCGAAGAGGTGCGCGAAGCCGTGCTTGCCGGACGGCTCGTGGCGGGAACCCACGTTGTACCAGAGGTTCACCGCGATGATCGGCGCGGAGCGGTCCGCGGCCACGACCACCCGCAGCCCGTTGTCGAGGGAGAACTGCTCGATCGGCCAGCCGAACCCGGTCGGCGCCGGCGGCGCCCCGTTCCCGGTCGCGGTCGTGTCGGCGGTGGTCGTGTGCGCCGAGTTCGCCACCCGGACCCCCATTCCAAGGTCGTCGGAGCCCGCCAGCCGTGTCCGACGCGTCTGCCGGGCCGTGCCAAGTGCCATCTGTCGTCTTCTGTCACCGGACCGGGACGGCCCGTGAGGTCAGCATAGGGGCAAGCCGCCGGTAAACGACGATCGGCTTGAGGGTCGGCGGGAAGACGCCCATTGAGACGGGCAGAATTTGATCGCAGGACAGGCGGGAACATATACGGGTGCCCGACGCCGAGTGCGGGCGCGGGAGCGAGAGGGAGCGGTGAAACCGCGATGGGGCTTCAGAAGCACTTGACGGCCGCGGAGCGCCTTGGGCGCGAACGGCTGATTCCCAAGTGGATCGAATGGTTCTTCATCGCCGGGGCCGTGGTGCTCATCCCGTGGATCGTGGTGCTGTTCACCGTGCCGCCGCAGGTCGGCCTGGTGGCGAAGCACTCGCGGCTGGTGTGGGGCGGCTTCGACTGCTTCCTGGTGCTCGGTTTCGCGGTGACCGCCTACCGGATCGCGACCCGTTCGCCGCGCGGGGCGATCACCGCGGCCGCGACCGGGACGATGCTGTTCGTCGACGCCTGGTTCGACGTGCTCACCTCGCGCCGCCCGATCGACCAGCTCACTGCGGTGCTGATGGCCGTGTTCGCGGAGATCCCGTGCGCGCTGATCTGCTTCTACGTGGCCCGCAAGATCGTCGGCGTGTTCGAGGCCTCCGTCCCGGTGCTGCGCGAGGCCGGGTTCCGGGTGACCGGCGGACGGCTGGTGCCGCCCGCCGGGTCCGCGGTGGCGCAGGAGATGTCAGAACGGCGCTAGAACGACGAGTTCGCGGACCAGTGCGCGAGCAGTGAGGTGTCGCCGATCACGGTCAGCGCCGCGTCGTCGGCCTTGCGCCGCCCGTACATGAACAGCGCCAGGTCCTGCACGTCGCCCCGGATTGCCGCCGCTCCCTTGACGTGCGCGCGCGACCAGCGGAAGCCCTCCGGCTCCAGGGTGATCAGCCACTCGCCGGGCAGGCCGGTGCCGTCGATGTCGGTGGCGTGCAGGTGAATCGTCTCGCCGTCGCCGCGCAGGTCGTGCACGTTCGGCCGGAAGAACTCGGCGTACGGCAGCAGTTCGAGCAGCTCGTCGATCGCGTCCACGGCCACCGCGGGCTCGATCCGGCTGGCCACCCCGGCCGCGCCCTCGGCGTCGGTGCGGTGGATCGTGGTCTCGTGCAGCATCCGGCGGATCCAGAACCGCACGTGCTTGTCTGCGGCCCAGGAGTACATCGGTGCGTCCGGGTCCGCCCCGCGCAGCGCGGCCACCAGTTCCGCGCCGTTGTGCGAGAACCAGGCGGGCACGGCCGTCCAGTCGGCCGGCGGTTCGGCGTCGATGGTGCGCTGCGGGATCCGTTTCGGGGTCAGCTTCTCGACCATCGTGCGCGCCCACTTGTGGATCAGCGCGACGTGCCGGATCAGCGCCTCCAGGTCCCACCCCGGGCAGTTGGGCACCGGCGCGGTCGGGGCGGTGTCGGCGATCAGCTCGGCGATGCGGCGGATCTCACCGTCCAACAGCTCGATCGCGGTCTCGTGACGGACGGTGCGTTGGCGGGGCGACGGGGCGAGGGTGGGCACCGGTGGCTCCTTACGTGTTCGGCTGTGCGTGATGTTGCGCTGGGATTCGACGGCGCCCTCGCACGACGCTGTCGAGGGTGCGCCGCCGGCTTCCCGACGGTGCGGGAGCGATCGGCGGCGCGGAAGGGTGGTAAGGCTGTTTGTCCCCGGAGTCTGGGGCGTACATGCCTTCCTGGACGTATTCCTTCAAGCTTGAAGCCAACTCGTGCTGAACGCCACGTGACATCCGTCTCGTAGCTCAGCGTGTTTCCCTCCTGTCTCGGCGGCGCTCGCCGCGTGGCCCGTGTGTCCAGCCCGCGACGCCCCAGCATGGGCATGACCGGGCACGACCCCCCGCCTGGCGATCGCACGCGCCACGCGCCGCGCCCTGATCCAACCCCACACCTCAAACACCCCCTAGGGTGCATTCAGGAGATGGGCGATTCAGGTGATCTTCAGGTTGGATGGAGGAGATTCGCGGTGGGAAGGGGCCTCGCGGCCGCGCTGGTGGCCTCCTTGTGCTACGGGATCGCCTCGGTGCTCCAAGCCGTCGGGGCACGGCGGGTGGAACGCACCGACCAGATCGACCACCGGCTGCTGGTCCGGGTGCTCGGCTCGCTGCCGTTCCTGGCCGGCACCGCGCTCGACGCGGTGGGTCTCGCGTTCAATCTGTTCGCTCTGCGCACCCTGACGCTGTTCACGGTGCAGGCGGTGGTCAACACCAACCTCGCGGTCACCGCGCTGGCCTCGGTCCTGCTGCTGCACTCGACGCTGGAGCGGCGGGACAAGGCGGCGGTGACGGCGGTCGTCTTCGGGCTGGTGCTGCTCGGCCTGGCCTCGGGCCCGGAGGGCAAGGGCACGTTCGACACAGAGCACAGATACGGTCTGCTGGTCGCGTCGGCGGTGCTGGTCGCGGTGGCGATAGTCGTCGCGAATGTGCTGAAGCAGGTGCATCCCGCGGTGCTCGGCGGGCTGGCCGGGTTCCTGTTCGGGCTGTTCGGGATCTCCGTGCGGGTCATACCGTCCCTCGCCCCGCAGCGGCTGGTGACTGACCCGGCGGCGTACGCGGCGGTCGCCGCCTCGGTGACCGGCTTCGTGTTCTTCGCCGCCGCGTTGCAGCGCGGCTCGGTGACCGCCGCGACCGCGGCCCTGGTGGTCGGCGAGACCGCGGTGCCGGCGCTGGTCGGCCTCGTCGCGCTGGGAGACGCCACTCGGCACGGGTTCGCCCCGGTCGGCGTGGCGGGGTTCCTGTTGGCAGTCGGCGGCGCGCTCGCGCTCTCCCATTACGGCGAACTGGGCGAAGCCAAGCCGTCCGAACAGCTCTGACACGGATCGTGAGAGTCCTGTCATACCTGGTCGGCATGCGTGCGTGTTGGACCCGGCGAAGGCCGCGTCCTACCTCGCCCGGTTCGCTTGGCGGCGTTACTCGCTCAGCTACGCTGCGTCTCTTCGGAACGCACTTCGGCGGCCATCTCGACCTCGGTCTCAGCGTCCTTCTTCGCCTGTCGGCGCCGGTGCCAGAGCGCGAAGCCGACGGCCGCGACGAGCAGCGCGCCGAACAGGACGTAGCCAGCGGCGTTGGCGTAACCCTCGATGCGATCCCATGCCGTGCCCGCCAGGTAGCCGATGAGGATGAACGCAGCGGCCCAGGTGACGCCGCCGATCGCGTTCCACAGCAGGAAGGTGCGGTACGGCATCTTCGCCGTGCCGCACAGGCTCGGTACCAGTGCGCGCAGCACCGCCGTCCAGCGTCCGGCGAACACCGCCTGCCCGCCGAGCCGGTTGATCAGTTGCTTGCCCTGGACGATGTGCACCGGCTTGACGAAGCGCTTCGGCGCCTTGTCCAGCAGCGCGTCGCCCCACTTCTTGCCGACCTCGTAACCGACCGAGTCGCCGAGGATCGCGCCGAGGATCGCGGCGGCGAACACCGCCCACAGCGGCACCTTGCCCTCGTACGCCAGGAAGCCTCCGACGACCACCGCGGTCTCGCCGGGCAGCACGAAGCCGAGGAAGATCGAGGCTTCAAGGGCCGGCAGCAGGAAGACCAGAACCAGCGCGACCGCCGGGTCGAGCTTGAGGAGCAGGTCCACCAGCCAGCCGAGCACGGGTCAGTCCCCCAGGTACGCGAGCAGCGCGTCGTGCAGCAGCCCGTTGGACGTGCACGCCGAACCGGCCGCGGGGGAGGGGTCGCCCTCGGTGGAGCTGAACCGGCCGCCCGCCTCGGTGACGATGACCGCGATCGCGGCCATGTCCCACAGCGAGACCTCGGGCTCCGCGGCCAGGTCCACCGCGCCCTCGGCGACCAGCATGTGCGACCAGAAGTCCCCGTATGCGCGGGTGCGCCAGCAGGCGCGGGAAAGCGCGAGGAAGCCGTCGAGCTTGCCGTCCTCCTCCCAGGAGATCACCGAGGAGTAGGCGAACGAGGCGTCGTCGAGCAGTCCGACCTTCGAGACCGCCAGCCGGGTGGCCGAGGACAGCGACCGGCCGGAGTAGGCCCCGCCGCCTTTGGACGCCCACCAGCGGCGGCCGAGCGCGGGCGCGGACACGATACCGACGACCGGCGCGTCACCCTCCATGAGCGCGATCAGCGTTGCCCAGACCGGTACGCCGCGCACGTAGTTCTTCGTGCCGTCGATCGGGTCGATGATCCAGCGGCGGCGGGTGAAGCCGCTGTTGCCCGGCGTGTCGCCGAACTCCTCGCCGAGCACCGCGTCGCGCGGCCGCGACCGGCTGAGGGTCGTGCGCAGCAGTTCCTCGGTGGCCTTGTCGCCGTCGCTGACCGGGGTGAGGTCCGGCTTGGTCTCGACTCTGAGGTCCAGCGCCTTGAACCGCTGCATCGTGACCGAGTCGGCCTGGTCCGCCAGCACGTGCGCAAGTCTCAAGTCGTCGTCATAACCCGTCACGCCGCCAAACCTACCGGTTCGGCGGCGTGACGGGCTGTTTGAGGCGCTGCGTCAACTACGACACCGCGATGTCGTCCGCCTGGTATGTCGGCTGGCCGTACCAGCCGTGCACGTACACGGTCACCGACGTCGTCGAGGCGCCGGTTGTGAACGACACGCTCAGCTGCTGGAAGCCGCTGGTACCCGGCGTCCACGTGCTGGTGTCGGTCGTTCCGGTGCCGCTGACGCCGATGTATACGTACGAGCCGTCGACCCAGCCGGACAGCGTGTACGTGTGACCGGCCACGACCGAGATCACCTGGCTGCACTGCGCGTCAGCGGACGAGGTCGGCGTGCCCTGGAGCGCGTGGGAGCCACTGTGCACCGGCGAGGAGACCACGGTCGCCGTGCCCGCGTCGCAGGTCCACGGCGAAAGCGAACCGGTCTCGAAGCCGCCGTTCACCACGACGCCCGAGCCGCCGGTGCCGCTGCCGGTCGAGCTGGCCGACGGCGAGGGGCTCGCCGAGGCGGAGGCGGAGGCGGACGGGCTGGCGCTCGGTGAAGCCGAGGGTGAGGGCGACGCGGACGGCGATGGCGACGAACTCGATCCGCCGCACGGGCCGCCGTCAGTCCAGACGCCCTGCGAGTTGTTGCCGGGCACGTCTCCCTGGGTCCACCACTTGGCGGTCCAGTTGTGACCGTTGTACGAAACGACCGCGCCACCCGAATAGGCGGTCGTCGAGTTCCAGGCCGCGCCGCAGGCTCCGGCGCCCGGCTGCGCGGGCGGGCTCGGCAGGGTGGTCGGCGCCCACTGCGCGAACTGCGTGTCGTACTTGGTGAAGTCGTAGTCGTTCTGCGTCACCGAGCTGCACTCGCCCGAGGTCGCGCCGTTGTTGTTCGGCGGGTTGCACTGCCGGTCGCGGTTGACCGACCAGAAGGTGTAGCGGGACATGTTGTTGCTCTCGGCGAACGAGAGCGTCGAGGCGAAGTCGGCCTGGTAGAAGAACTCGCCGGTGTCGGTGCGGCCGTTCATGCCGGAGATGCCCTCGTGGTTCCAGGCCGCGGCGCTGGTCCAGCCGAAGGTGCTCACCAGTTGCGCGTTGAAGTCGCTCAGCGCGGTCTGCTGCGCCGCGGCGCCGCTGAAGCCGCCGTCGAACGGCATCAGCGAGTAGTCGCCCGGCACGAAGCCGAGCGACTTGGCCTCGTTCAGCAGCTGCTGCCCGAAGTAGTTCGCCCCGCTGGTGGTCGACGGGATGGTGACGCTGACCAGCATGCCGGGGTTGTTCTGCTGGAGGATCTGCGCCGCGCCGAGCTCGTTGGCGATGGCCGCGGAGTTCTCGATCTCCGGCTCTTCGAGGTCGAAGTCGATGGCGTGCAGGCCGTACTGGGTGACCACCGACTGGTAGGCCGCCGCGGTGGCCGAGGCGGTGCCGCAGGTCTGGCCGAGCTTCGTGCCGCCGTAGCCGCCCGCGGACACCGAGACGTCGCCGCCGGCCGCGCGCACCTCGTTGATGACGGCCGCCACCTGCGTGTCCGACGAGGTCGCGTCGGTGCCGTCCCAGGTCGGCGAGCAGCCGCCGCCGTTGGGGGCCAGGATGAAGGCGAGCTCGAAGGCCTTCTCGCCGGTCGCGGACATCACCGAGCCGAGATCGGGGGCCGTGGAGTCGAGCGTGTAGTAGTACGGAGCCGACTCGTACCAGTTCGCGGTCAGCGCGGTCGCGGCGCTGGCGCTGGTCGCGGCGACCGTGGCGGCCGCGAGCGCGGTGCCGGCAAGCGCGGTCGCGGCCAGGGCGGCGAGCCCCTTGCGGGAGCGTGCGGCGGGAAGGTGGCTCTTCGAACCTGCCCGCGGCCTTGTGGGCGGCTGTGGGCTCGTCCACCGCTGTGCGTCGGCCGACCCTGCGCCGCCGGCCGCGGGCAAGTTCGAAGAGGGGGGAAGGATCGGGCGCATGGGTACTCCGCATTCCTCGGGTGAGAGGTTCAGGACCCGGAGCGCGCCGGCTCGCGGAAGGAACGCCCCATACCTTGCAGCCGCCGCCTCGTCGCGTCAATAGGTCTAGTCCAATGCGCGCCCGCAGCGGCGGCGCCCCGCCGGATCGGTGCGCCCGCCGCGGCGCCCTTCCGGATCGGCCCACGCCATGGAATCCTGGGGAGCGACATGCGGTTGGGGGCGGTGGGGGATCACCATGACGTTGCCCAGGAGTTTGATCGCCGCGTTGCAATCGGGCGCAATGTCCGCGCGCCCTTTGACATTGAGCGCGATGAATCCGAACGTAGTGGGATACACGTTCAGCAACTGCCCGCAGAGCGCCGGCTGACCGAGGGAGTGACGTACCGTGACCGACGTGGACGGTGTGTCCCGCAGCGGTGTCGCGCAGCGGGTGCGGCCGGTGGCCAAGCCGGTCGAGCAATATGCGCTCAGGCTCGGGGACGACGCGCTGTTGCTCTCCTTCCGGTTGACCGAGCGGGTAACCGGCGTGCCGGGTCTGGAAGAAGAGGCCGCACTCGCCGGCATAGCGCATCAGCTACGTGTCCATGCACGGTTCCTGCTCGCCGCGGCCGGCCAGTCCACGGCCCAGGACGAGGACCTGCTCGCGTATCGGCGCGCCGACCGCGAGTACCGCAACGCCCTGATCGTGGAGCTGCCGAACGGTGACTTCGCCCACACGATGGTCAGGATGCTGTTCTTCTCGGCGTATCAGCGTGCGCTGTACCGCGCGCTGGATCACAGCGCCGACGCGAACCTGGCCGCCTTCGCCGTGAAGGCGCTGCACGAGGTCGAATACCACTTCGAATACTCGGCCGAGTGGACGATAAGGCTTGGCGACGGAAGCGAGGAGAGCCACGACCGCGTGGCCGCCGCTGTTGCAGAGCTCTGGCCCTACACCGCAGAGCTGTTCGCCGCCGACGACCTGATCTGTAGCTTGGTATCGGACGGAGTCGCCGCCGACCCGATCACCCTCCAGGGTGAATGGAGCGAGCAGGTCGGCGCGGTACTCGCGCGGGCCACGCTCGGTGTCGCGCCCACCGGAGCCTGGCGGCCGAGCGGCGGCCGAGCGGGTCGGCATACCCGAGCGCTCGACGATCTGCTCGGGCGGATGCGGTCCTTCCACCGCGCGCACCCCGGCGCCGCCTGGTAGCCAGCCCGTGCCGCGCGGCTCAGGCGCCTGGAATGCCCCGAAGATCTTGATGCAGCAGCCGCCCGGCCTGCTCCGGTTCGCCGGTGAACATCGACCGGGCGAACCGATATGAGCCGGGCGCGTTTTCAAGATCTTCAGTGCGCTTCTACGGCCTCGAAGAAAAGAGCGGCGGCTTGCGGCCGGCCTGCCGCTCACCGCTCGTGTCGGGCGACGCCGGGGGCGTCGGGCCGGTCTTCGGAGCCTGACGTTGCGGCAGCCTCTCTCCGGAGGAGAGCACCTTGCGCTGCGTCGCCACGGTCTTCTCCTGCTTCTTGTGACCGAGGAAGATGTCGGTCTGCTCGGCAAAGGCGTCGAAGCGGATGCGGTCGCTGGGCGCTTCGAGTTCGGTGAGCCGGGCCAGGGTCGCACGCACCATCGCCGCCGAGCCGGAGACGCAGATGTCGTGCCCGGTCCAGTTGAAGCGGTCCGCGCCGTGCCGGGTGAGCACGTCGGGCAGCATGCCGCGCTCGCCCTTGTACGCGGGCTCGTGCGAGACGCAGGGCACGATCTTCAGCCACGGGGCGCGCTCGCGCAGCGCCTCAAGCTGCGGCACCGCGTAGAGGTCCTTGGCGCGGCGCACACCGTAGTAGACCGCCACCTGCCGATTGGTGTTCCAGCGGGTCATGTCCTCGGCGATCGCGATCAGCGGGGCGATGCCGGTGCCGCCGCCGATCAGCAGTACGTCCCGCGTCGAGATCGCGTCACAGACCATGCCGCCGACCGCCGGGCCGAGCCGCACGGTGTCGCCGAGCCGGGTGTGGTGCACCAGCGCCGAGGAGACCCAGCCGCCGTCGATGGCGCGCACCTGGAACGTGAGCAGCCCGTCCGGGCGCGGGGCGTTCGCGATCGAGTACGAGCGCCAGACCCGGGGCCAGCGCTGCGTCTCGATCGCGGCGTACTGCCCGGGGCGGTACGGGTACGGGTGGTCCGGTTCGACCGTGATCAGGGCCAGCGAGTCCGTCGGCCTGCGGTGCTCGACGACCCGACCGTTCCAGAACGGCGGGGTGCTCCTGGCCGCGTCCTGGGCCGCCGAGATCATCGTGTCGGCGATGAAGCCGAAGGCGGCCGACCACGACTCGTCCATCGCCGGAGTCCATCCGGGCCGGGCGAACCGCTTCATCGCGGCGACCAGGCAGCGCCCGACGGTCTCGTAGTGCTCGGGCTTCACCCCGAACTTGCGGTGGTCCCGGCCGAGCTGGCTCAGGTAGTCCACCAGGCTCCCCGGGTCGTGTACCTGGTGCACGACCCTAACCAGGGCGCCGAACAGCCGGTCGCGCTGACTGTCCATCATCGGCGGGAACATGTCCCGCAGTGAGGGGTCCTCAATGAAGAGCATCGCGTAGAAGTGCCCGACGACTTTTTCCGAGCTCTCCTCCACGAGGGCGAAGGACTCCTGGATCAGCCGTGGATCGAGTGGCATGCCGAGTGGTCCTTTTGCGATCGGGACGGGATCCGCTGCGGGGCGACCCGCCGCGAAGCCGTCTGGTGTCGAAGAGCGGTCATAACGCTATGACATGAACCGCCTCTCACAGCAGCTCATAGCCATGAGTCCGCAAGAAGTCCGCCCACTGAGTCAGGCACCGAATATCAGGTGAGGCGCCGTCGGGGACGTCCTGCCGGTGTCTCGGCGACCGTCAGGGACGGTCCGCCAGCGCCGCGAGCAGACGCCGGACCGAGTCCACCCGCGCGGCAAAGGCGGCGCGTTCTGCCGGGTGTTCCGGGGAATCGACCGACAACGCGTCAAGCCGGTCGTCGAGCGCGCAATCCGGCGCGTCGGCAGCGTGCGTACAGCCGCGAGGGCACTCGGCGATCACCGCGGCCAAGTCGGGGAACGCCTGCACGACATGGTCCGGGCTCACATGCGCCAGACCGAACGACCGTACGCCGGGGGTGTCGATCACCCAGCCGCCCGACACGCGGTCAGAATCGCCGCGTTCCGGCAGTCGCAGCGCCACTGCGGAGGTGGAGGTGTGCCGTCCCCGCCCCGTGATGTCGTTCACGTGGCCGATCGCCCGGTCGGCGTCGGGCACCAGCGCGTTGACGAGCGTCGACTTGCCCACGCCCGAATGGCCGACCAGCACGCTGATGCGCCCGGCCAGCGCCGCGTGTAGCTGTTCCAGCTCGCCGCCGCGCCGGGTCACCACCGCGGGCACGCCCAGCGCCTCGTACACGGACAGCAGTGGCGTGGGATCGGCGAGATCGGCCTTGGTAAGGCACAGCAGCGGGTTCAGCCCGGCGTCGAGCGCGGCCACCAGGCAGCGGTCGATCATCCGGGGCCGGGGCTCGGGATCAGCGAGCGCGGTGACGATCACCAACTGGTCCGCGTTGGCGACGATGACTCGTTCGACCGGATCGGTGTCGTCGGCGGTGCGGCGCAGCACGTGCTCGCGTGGATGCACGCGCACGATGCGCGCCAGCGCGTCCGGCCCGCCGCGCAGATCCCCGACCAACGAGACCCGGTCGCCGACGACGACGCCCTTTCGGCCCAGCTCCCGCGCTTTCATCGCGATCACTTCGCGCATGTCGTCGTCGATCAGACAGGTATACCGGCCGCGGTCCACCGCGATGACCATGCCGTCGGCGGCGTCCTCGTGCTCGGGGCGCAGCCTGGAACGGGGACGTGAGCCGCGCGGGTTCGCCCTGACCCGGACGTCGTCCTCGTCGAAGTCACGGCCGCGCCTCACCACGCGGCGACTACTGTTGTCGGTGTTACTGATGCCGGCGCCACTTTCGTCGGCACTGCCATCTCACGGAACGCACCGGCCGTGAAAGCACGGACTGGCGATACCCGGTGCGCCGCGGCCGTCACCCCTGGTACTCCGTTCCGGCGAGCAACGCGTTCCAGCGGCCGGGGAAGTCGGGCAGCGTCTTTCCGGTGGTGGCCACGTTCTCCACCAGGACGCCGGGCACGGCCAGTCCGATCACCGCGGCGGCGGTGGCCAGCCGGTGGTCCTCATAGGTCGCGAACTGCCCGCCGCGCAACGGCCGCGGGGTGATCACCAGCTCGTCGTCGCCCTCGGCCACGTCGCCACCGAGGTTGTTGATCTCCTTGGCCAGCGCCGCGACCCGGTCGGTCTCGTGCAGCCGGATGTGGCCGATCCCGTGCAGCCGGGAGGGCGAGTCGGCCAGCGCGGCCATCGCGGCGATGGCCGGGGTCAGCTCCGACTCGTTCGACAGGTCCAGGTCCACGCCGTGCACGCCCCCGTCGCCGGTGACGGTCAGCCCGTCAGGGCCGAGTTCGCACCGCGCGCCCATCAGCGTGCAGATCTCACGCAGCCGGTCGCCGGGCTGGGTGGTGTGCTCGGGCCAGTCGGCCACGGTCACCCGGCCGCCGGTGATCAGCGCGGCGGCGACGAACGGCGCGGCGTTGGACAGGTCCGGCTCGATGGTCAGCTCGCGGCGTGCGATCGGCCCGGGGGCCACCGCCCAGCGGCGTGGCTCGGCGTCGTCCACCGTGACCCCGGCGTCGCGCAGCATCTCCACCGTCATCTCGATGTGCGGCCGGCTCGGCAGCCGCTCGCCGACGTGCCGCACCTCGACGCCGCGCTCGAACCGGGGCCCGGCCAGCAGCAGCGCGGAGACGAACTGCGAGGACGCCGAGGAATCGATCTCGACCAGGCCGCCGGCCAGCGCGCCCGCGCCGCGCACGGTCAGCGGGAAGTGACCAGGCCGCGCCCGGTCGTCGATGTCCGCGCCGAGCGTCCGCAGCGCCTCGATCAGCGCGCCGATCGGGCGCTCGTGCGAGCGCGGATCGCCGTCGAAGCGGACCGGGCCGTCCGCCAGCGCGGCGATCGGCGGCAGGAAGCGCATCACGGTGCCGGCGTTGCCGACGTCCACGCTGACGTCTCCGCGCAGCGTGCCCGGAGGGGTCACGTGCCAGGAGCCGTCCGGCAGGTCCTCGATCCCGACGCCGAGCGCCCGCAGCGCGCCCGCCATCAGCGAGCTGTCCCGGCTGCGCAGCGGACGGCGCAGTGTCGACGGTCCGTCGGCGAGCGCCGCGAGCACGAGCGC
>NZ_DASYZI010000189.1:0-24139 GCF_035946395.1 Actinocrinis sp. | reverse complement strand
GCAGGAGAAGTTCGTGCACGACTTCGTGGCCGCGTTCGACAAGGTGATGAACCTCGACCGGTTCGACCTGCCGGGGCACAGGATCTGATGCAGTGAGAGTTTGATGCACTGAGGATCTGATGCACTGACACCGGCGTCCGGTCCGGCCCATCGTGGGCTGGCCCGGACGCCGTGCGTTACACGCTACGCAGCGCCAGCGGTCCGCACCGGCGCGATCCCGGCCTTACGCAGTACGAGCGCGGTAACCGGGCCGACGATCCCACCTCCGATGATCAAGACCGTGTGTCTTACTCACGGGTACTCCCACGTTGCGGATTCGGATGTTCGGATGTGCGTCCGTCCGAACCGTTCACGGCAAGGAAGCCCGGTCATCCTTACGGCGTCATCTCGCAGGCCAGATCCGCCACGCACAAGCCTGGCCCGGGATCGAAGACCCCTATGGCGGTGCGCTAACAACCCGCCGGGGCTGTTGCATCGCATGTTCTCATTACATTGCTACGTACGTGGCTATGTGATTATGTAATCATGTGGTCACTACGTGTCGCTGTCCGTGTATCCCGCGTGTCCCTCGTACGGCGCGTCCTGCACCACTGTGTGCGCCGTGGCCGCCAGCGCATCATGCGCGGCACGCCAGCCGACCATGTCCGGGAACGACCCGGATTCGAGCTGCTCGACCAGTGCGCGAACCCACACCGCCTCGGCCTCAAGCAGGGCGAGTTCGTACTCGTCCTCGACCAGGAACAGCCTGGGAACCTCGCGGGCGGCCTCGGCGAGCAGCCGCCGTCTCGTCGCGACCGTAAGCTCCAGCGCGACCAGCCGTCGGCTCAACAGCGCCGCCGCCTCATCAGGCATGAGCACGGCGAGTACCGACAGACCGGCCTTGAACCTCGGGTGCTCCGGCTGCGGGGCGGAAACCAGCTCGCGCACCCAGTCCACCAGCTCGGCACGCCCGGCTCCGGTGATGCGGTACACCGTCCGCTCCGGGCGCGCGCCCGCCCGCGTGGTGTCGACGACCTCGATGAACCCGTGCTTGACCAGGTTGCGCACCACCGTGTAGAGCGAGCCCCACTTGATGTCGGCGTCGTCCTCCTTGCCGCGCGTGCGCAGCAGGGAGGCGATCTCGTACGGGTGCATCGGCCGCTCGACGAGTGTGGAGAGCACCGCGAGCGCGAGCAGGTTGCCCACCCTGCGTTGCTCGGCCATGGTCCTTCACTCTCACTCGTTCACAATTACTCTCTCACGATTACTTGTGCGCGAGTATAGAAACTTACCCGATCCTTTGCAAGACTCCGGTGCGGGATGGAGCCCGGATCGAGAGGCCGAGGATGAAGCGAACTTCCAGAAGGCGGTCGGCGGCATGCGCGACCGCGACCGTCTTAGCCCTGATCGCCGCCGGTGCCCCGGCACGTGCGGCGACACCGTCCGCCGGCGCCGTGGCTTCCGGCGGTCCCGGAGCGGCTTCCTACTTCGACCTGGCCCGCAAGGACTGCGTGGGCACCGCGCGCGACGCCACGTCAAAGGTCTGGTACACGGTCGCCGACGGCGTACTGTCCGACGTCTACGAGCCGACCATCGACAACACGAACGTCAGTACCCTCCAATACGTCGTGACCGACGGTTCGACGTTCACCGCCCTACAGACGCGTGACATGACGTACACCGCGCAGGCGGACGAAACCGGCATGGTCTGCACAGTCACGTCAACGGACGCGAAACACGGCTACCAGCTGACCACGACGTACCTCACCGACCCGAGCCGCGACAGCGTCCTGATGAACACCAGGCTGTCGGCGACCGCCGGCAGCAGCACGGACGTCAGCACTCTGCACGTCTTCGCACGACTGGACGCGCACGTCAACGGCAACGGTGGCGGCGGGACGGACAACGCGGGCGCGGACACCGGCGTGATCGACGCGACGAGCGGCGTGCCGGTCGTCTACGACACGTCCACCGTCAGCCAGGCGGTGAACCGCGACTACGCGGTTCCCACGTACATGGCGCTCACCGCCGACTCCGCGGGCAGCGCGTCGGTCGGGTATGCGGGCACTGCCAGCGACGGCCTGACGCAGCTCGACGCGACGCACTCGCTCACCCCGACCACATCCGCGCCCGACGGCCACGTCGTCGCGACCGAGGACGTCACGCCGAGCCGCATCCTCCCCGGCGGCGGCGAGTTCACCCTCTCGCTCGGCTTCGGGCGCACGCAGGCCGACGCGGTGAGTACGGCATCGAACTCGTTGGGCACGCCCTTCAGCGCCGCCAGGGGGCTCTACGCCAGCCAGTGGCGCGACTACGACGGCTCACTCAATCCCGTTCCGCAGACGGCATCGGTGTCAGGCATCGATCGGGCTATGGTCGCGCGGACCTATTTCCTCGATGCCAACGTGCTCAAGGCCAGCGAGGACAAGACGTTCCCCGGCGCGATCGTGGCGTCGCTCGCGTCGCCTTGGGGCCAGGCGGTCAACGCGGGCGCGTCGATGAACGGCAAGGCGGTCTACTTCGGCTCGTACCGCGAGGTTTTCGCGCGCGACCTGTACGAGGCCTTCACCGGCCTGCTCGCCGACGGCGACCTGGCCACCGCACGCGCCACGGCCCGCTTCCTGCTGGAGAAGCAGCAGCGGACGAACGGCGAGTTGCCGCGCAACTCGCTGGTCAACGGCCTGTCCGCGCCGGACACCGGCGGCGACCAACTCGACGAGACCGCGTACCCGATCCTGATGGCGTACCTGTCCGGGCTCGGCGGCGACGCAACGCTCTGGTCGCAGCACATCAAGCCCGCCGCGGACTTCCTCGTCTCGCACGGCCCGTCCTTCGGCGTCGAGCGCTGGGAGGAGCAATCCGGGTACTCGGTCTCGACGATCGCCGCCGAGATCGCCGGCCTGACCGCCGCCGCGGCGATCGCCACACGCCAGGGCGACACGGCCGACGCCGCCGTCTACCAGGCCACCGCGGACGACTTCCAGCGCCACATCAAGGACTGGACGGTCACCGGCACCGGCCCGGACAGTTCGAGCCCGTACTTCATCCGGCTGTCCAAGAACGGCGACCCGAACGCCGCGACGTCCTACTTCCTCGGCAACGGCGGCCCGACGCTGGATCAGCGCTCGGTCATCGACGGCGGGTTCCAGGAACTCGTACGCCTGGGCGAACTCTCCCCGGCCGACTCGACGTTCCGTAACTCCCTTTCCGTCCTGGACAAGCAGATCTCCGTCACCACGTCCACCGGCACCGGCTACTACCGCTACGGCAACGCGGCCGCCTCCGGCAGCGCGGACGGCTACGGCGACTGCTCGACGGCCAACAGCCAGACCTCGTGCACACTCTCCGGCCAGCCCTGGCCGACCACCGACGTCGGCACCGGTCACCTGTGGCCGGTGCTCTCCGGCGAGCGCGCCGAATCAGCCCTCGCCGAAAGCGACCCGGCGCAGGCCTCCGCGCTGCTCGGCTTCATGATCAAGTCGGCGTCCGGCGTCGGCCTGGTCCCCGAGCAGGTGTGGGAGGACCCGAACCTGCCCGCCTCGCCGTACGGCAGCGACCCGACCACGGCGTCGATCGGCTTCGCCAACGGCCGCGCCGCAGGTTCCGCGTCACCGCTCACCTGGGCTCAGGCGCAGGAACTGCGGCTGATCGTCGACCTCGGCACCAACCGAACGGTCGACCAGCCCGAGATCACGACCGCGCGCTACGTCGCCCACGGCGCACCGGCCGCCGCGACCGTCACCCTGACCGCCCCGGCCTCCGGATCCACGATCGAGGGCGGCAGCACGACGGTCACCGGCACCACTTCCCCCGGCGCGTCCGTCGCCATCGCCTCCGACGACACCGACACCGGCGCCCCCGCCACCACCACGACGACCACGGCCGACGCGACCGGCGCGTTCACCGCGACCGTGTCCATCGGCTTCGGTACCAATACCCTGACGGCAGCGGCGACCACCGCCGCAGGCGCCACCGGTTACGCCCAGACGGCGGTGGTCGGCGACGTGGTCGGCGGCACGACAGTGCTCGACGTCACCGACCCGGCCGGCGACGACAACGGCCCGGGCACGTATCAGTACCCGATCTCGTCCTCGTTCAGCGCGGGCTCGTTCGACCTGACCCGCTTCCAGGTCGTCACCGCCAACGCGACGGTCTACCTGCGCACCACGCTCGCCAAGCTCACCCCGACCTTCGGCAACGTGATGGGCGCGCAACTGCTCGACGTGTACGTCCACAATCCCGCGGCCACCGGCGCGTCCACGTCGACCGCCGCCGCGTACCCCTCGCGCAACTACACCATCGCCCCGGCCGACGCATGGAGCCAGCGCCTGGAGGTGCAGGGCTTCGCGTCACCGGTCTGGGTGAACCCAAGCGGCGACCAGGTCGGCACGCCGACCGCCGTGGTCGCCTCCACGGTCTCCAACACGATCACCATCGCCCTGCCCGAGTCCGCCTTCGGCACCCCGGCCTCGGGCTGGACCTTCACCGTGGCCCTCACCGGCCAGGACGGATTCAGCTCCGACCAGGCCCGAGCGTTCACCCCCACCGCCGGCGCCTACTCGTTCGGCGTCTGCGCACCAGGCGGCACCGCGCCGATCTGCTCCGTCGCCCCGAACACCGTCCCCGAGGTCATGGACACCATCACCCCGCAAGGCGTGTCGCAGTCCACTGAGCTCGACCCGACCCTGGGCCCGGTGGTCCTCCACGGCGTGACCGCCCCGTAGCAACACAGGCAACAGGCAGCACGCAGCAAGCAGGAGACCGGGCCCCGGCCACGTCAGCACGATCACGACGCGGCCGGGGCCTGGTCGCTGTGGCTACCGGACGACCGGCCCCCGCCACGCATGCGTCAGGGGCGCGACCATTGTGTTGTACTTTTCCGCGAGGTCATTGCGGCCGAGCTCGCTCAACGCGGCACGGAACTCGTGTTCAAGGACACGATCATTCTTGTTGAACACCGTCCAGACGATCGCTGACTGAAGACTCTCGGCCCGGGAGTCGGTCATCGCATCGTCGGCGGCACAGCTGAGCCCTGCGAGATACGCCGCGTTGACTCTGGCTGAAGAGCCGGTCGTCAGCTGCGAATCAAGCTTCCGGATGACGCTCTGGACAATGTCCGGTTGTCGCAGGCCGCGCAGCGATACGCGCGCCTTGCGCACGTTCCCCAGCAACGCGGCCACATCGGCAGGCTCGAAGCGCCCCGGTTGCTCCAGGGCCGCGCTGAGCAAGTCGTCCGCGAGTGCTTTCCACGTCCGCGCGGCGAGGTGTTCCGCAGCCGCGATCAACAACGCTGCGGGCGCAGCCTGAACCAGTACTCGATGAAGGCGGCCGTTCAACGCTCCGTGCCGCGCGTTCCACAGCTGCACAAGATCGCTCATCGTCTCGGGATCGCCCTCGACACTGAACCTGCCGAACAGCGATTCGAAGACGTCCCAGCCGTGGTCCGCGCAACCGGCGTTGTACGCGATCAAGTCCTCCGCGCCCCGATGCGTGCCGACGGTCGACGTGATCTTGTCCGCGAGATCGATTCTCTTCTCGGCCACGGCCCTCGCGAAGAGCGCGATGATGGTTGCGATGGGGCGGCCGGGCGATTCCGCGACGCTCGCGCTCCAGGCGATCGCCCGGCCCGGGTCGCGCTCGTACTGCTGGAGTATCAGGTGGATCAGTTTCGGGTCGGCCATGCGTTCGCGGATGTGCGTGGTGATCGATTCGCCGATGGAGGCGTCGTCGGACGCGCATGGACGGTAAACGAGCTGGTAGTCGATGAGTTCTGCGATCTCGTCCGCTCGGCCGCGGCGGTCGAGCGCGATCATGACGACGCGCGACGCGGCCTCTGACTCGTCGGCCGCGCGCAGCGCCATTTCGAGGCGTGCCACGACGTCCATCGAGCGCCGCTCGGCGACCGCCGTGACCACCAGCTCCGCCTGCGGCTCGCAGTGCGCCTTCGAAAGCTGCGACACGAAGCGGGCGACGTCTCGCGGCTGGTGGTGAGCTGCAACCAGGACACAGATGCGCACGACGTCCTCGCTGCGCGCCGTCTTGTGCTCTGTGGCCATCGTGACGGCGATGTGTGCGGACTCGTCGACCGGACGTCCGAGTGCGACGCTCTCCAGCACGATCGCCCGGTCGGCGCGCCCGGCCACGTCATCGCCGAGGGATTCGAGCAGAGCTGTGATGTCGGCGGCTGTACGTATCCTGCTGTACCACTCCAAGAGCCGCAGCGCGGCGTCGCACTGCCGGTCGGTGTCCTCGGAGCGGCGGAACGTGATCTGCTCGCGCAGCGCGTCGAGCGACAGGAGCCGGGCGAGCGCACGGTCCGGGTCTTCCGGTTGCTGGACCGGGAATTCGTCAGTACTAGTCACCGTTGACCGCCGTGGCGAAGCGGTGCAGCGCCATTCCTTGAAGTTCGCCCACCATGCCCCCGTAGAGCACTGACCCGTTGTGTCTGCACCGATCGCATTCCTGACGCCATAGTTCCCTGATGACGGACCCGACCCGTTCCGGATCCCGGACGCGGATCAGGGCGAGCAGTTCGTCCAGTCGTGTGCCGGCCTGAAGTTTGTGCAGGCAGTGGACGAGGCGGCTCAACGTCTCATCGTCGGTGCCGGGGACGAACTCGGCGATGAACTCGTCGACGACGGAAGGCGGCACGTCCGCCAGCACCGATTCCCGTCCGGCCCACGCGTCGCAGAGCTCTTCCAACGGCGCCGCTCGCAGCCGGGCGAGCTGCGAGGGGTCCCCGTGGCCGTGCGTGGCGCGCGGGCTGCGGTTCTCCATCAGCACGATCTGCGGCTCGTTGCGGATGAGCAGCTCCGGTTCCGCGTGCCTGCCGGACGCGGGGAGGATGCGGCGCAGCTCGTTGTAGACGTCGCGGACCTGCAACGGGTCGCGCGCCCCGTCCACACCGCGATCGAGCACTGAGATCAAGTAGCCGCTGAACGCGGTATACAGGCTGGCCGAGTCCTTCTCCATGTAGGAATCGACCTTCTGGACGATGCTGGCACGCGCGGCGGCCTTGATGACGCACGTGCTGCCTTCGTCCAGCAACCACTGCGGGTCGCGCGACGCGTCGGCGCTGTCGGGGCCGAGGGCCTCGGCGGCACCGCAATAGCAGCAGTCGAGTATGAGGACCTTGGCGGAGGCCCGGGATCTTCGAATCATGTCGTACACGTGGAACAGCGGCAGGTAGCTCCAGTGCTCCCTGTCGATGGTCGTGCGCAGGGCGAGCAGGATGTCGCCGTGCTGGGCGCGCGGCGGGTTGATCGCGTGGCCGACGTAGTAGACGAGCAGCGTATCGCCCTGTCGGCACGCCTCCGATGCCTCACGGATGGGAAGCATGACGTCGAAGACTGATTTCGGGTCGCGGACGGCGGTGCACTCCTGCCAGAGCACACTGGAGTCGAAGAGCTCCTTGAGCTTGTCCACGGAGTTCGTGATCGTCTTATAGTCTTTGATCCCCGCGTCGTCGTAGCGCGACGAACCGACCAGGACGGCGAGGCGACGTGGTTCAGCTTGCTTCACGATCGGTACCGTCGGGCGGGATGTGAGGCGAACTCGCCGTGTCGGCGGTCGCGGCGGCATTGGCTGAGACGTTGGCGTCGGCGGTCTCCTTGAGGTCGGCCTGGGCCAGACTTCCGTGGCGGGCCTGATAGCGCTCGACGAGATCGGCGATCTTCGTGCGGATGGCGTCCACCGCGACCTGGCCGGCCGCCTCCGCAGCCCCCGTCAGCACGGCGGTGATGACGATGTCGGACACCGAGAGTGTGTCCCCGCCGCGGGGTGCGGACGACTCGACCCAGTCGTACGGAAACGCCCGGTCCAGCCACAGGGGCAACACGTCGGCGTCTTCGCGGAACATGTCGGGCGAGATCCTGACCACGACTTCCACTGCCACTGCGGCCCCAATGAGATAAGACGTCAAGAGTCGGGCCGATTGTAGACAAGACAGAACCCTGGCATGCACGAAACGCGGGAAATGGTGGATTTCGCCTGGTCAGCAGGACGGTTTTTGCCGACGGCGAACTGCGCGCTACGACGCACCCCGGGCCGGGCCGGTCGAGCCGCGCACCACGAGCTCGGTGGCGAGTTCGACGTGCAGGGCGTCGACCTTGTGCCGGTCCATCAGGCGGATCAGCAGACTGACGGCCATGCGGCCCATCTCGGCCAGCGGCTGGCGGACGGTGGTGAGCAGCGGGGTGGTGGCCTGGGCCAGGTCGATGTCGTCGAAGCCTGCGACGGACAGGTCCTCGGGCACGCGCAGGCCGCGGCGTGCGGCGGCGGTGAGGGCGCCGACCGCGGCCTTGTCGTTGAAGGCGATCAGCGCGGTGGGCGGCTCGGGCAGGTCGAGCAGGTCGTCCGCCGCCTTGAGGCCGTCCTGCGTGGTCGGGTGGGCGCTGCGGGTCAGCTCGGCGGACGGCAGCACGCCCGCGTCGGCGAGCGCCGAGGCGTGGCCGGCCATGCGGGCCTGGCCCGCCATCCAGTTGTGCGGCCCCGCGATCACGCCGATGCGGCGGTGGCCGAGCCCGACCAGATGCGCCGTCATGCTGCGGGCACCGGCGAAGTGCGCGGCCGAGACCGCGGCGATGTCGCGGGGCGGCCGGACCCGGGGATCGACCACGACGAACGGGAAGCCCCGGTCGCGCAGGGCGAGCAGCTCCTCGCTGGGCTCGGGCGGCAGGATCACGATGGCGCCGCCGACGCCGGGCCGCGCCGGGAGCGTGGGCAGGACCGTCTCCCGCTGGGCGGCCTCGCCGGCGTTCAGGATCAGGGTTCTGCCGTACAGGTCCAGCGTCTCGGCGATGGAGGAGACGATCACGCCGAAGTAGTCGGTCAGCAGGTAGGGACAGCGCAGGTAGACCGCGCCTCGCGGCACTCGTGCGGCGCCGTCCCGCACGGCGCGCGCCCGTGCCTGGTCGCTGAGCTCCTCGACCGCCCGGCGCACGAGCTCGCGGGTCTGCGGCGCGACGTTGCTGCGGTCGTTGAGGACTCGCGAGACCGTCGCGATGGACACGCCGCTGCGCGCGGCGATGGCGCGGACCGTCACTCCGCGTGGCACGCCCTGACTAGGCATTCGTTACACCAGCCGTACCTGCGCGTTTCACAAGTGCAGCATAGCGCCCGCTGGCTTTAC
Organism: Actinocrinis sp.; assembly: GCF_035946395.1. Classification (NCBI taxonomy): domain Bacteria; kingdom Bacillati; phylum Actinomycetota; class Actinomycetes; order Catenulisporales; family Actinospicaceae; genus Actinocrinis; species Actinocrinis sp. The sequence goes on along the minus strand of NZ_DASYZI010000189.1, from coordinate 15,030 downwards.
GTGAATGGATGATTGACAGCGTCGGCTCCGGCTGCTTGTCTACGGCCCGGCGAGCGTTCCATCTTTGTTACAAGTGTTACACAACGCCGAGTGTTTCGGAGGACGACGATGTCCCGCTACAGACTCATCGCGGCTTCACTGGGTGCGGCCGCGCTCACCGTAGGGGCCGCCAGTTCGGGCAGCGGCGGCGCGTTCGCGGCCGTCGGCGCCGATCACGTCCCGGCCGACCCGGCCAACGTGTCGGCGCGGGTCTGGGTCACCACGCCCGACGGCGCCGACAAGCTCAGCGACCTGGGCACGGTTTCGTTCGGCGGCGCCGCGACCACGGCGCCCACGATCGTGGTCGACCCCACGCAGACCTTCCAGACGATGCAGGGCTTCGGCGGTTCGATCACCGACTCGTCGGCCTCGGTGCTCTACGGCCTCTCGCCGGCCGCGCGCCAGGCCACGATGCGCTCGCTGTTCGACCCGGTCGCCGGAGACGGCCTGGACTACCTGCGCCAGCCGATCGGCGCCTCGGACTTCGTGACGACCGCCGCGTACACCTACGACGACCTGTCCGCCGGGCAGAGCGACTACGCGCAGCAGCACTTCTCGGTCGCGCACGACCAGGCGCAGATCCTGCCGCTGCTGCGCGAGGCGGCGGCGCTCAACCCGCGCCTACAGATCGTCGCGACGCCGTGGAGCCCGCCCGCGTGGATGAAGACCGGCGGCTCGCTCGTCGGCGGGCGGCTGATCGACGATCCGCGCATCTACCACTCGTACGCCCTGTACCTGCTGAAGTTCGTCGAGGCGTACCGGGCGAACGGCGTCACCGTCAACGCGATCACGGTGCAGAACGAGCCGCAGAACCGCACCCCGTCCGGCTATCCGGGCACTGACATGCCCTCCTGGCAGGAGGAGAAGGTCATCGAGGACCTCGGGCCGATGCTGCGCGACGCCGGGCTGCACACGCTGATCCTCGCCTACGACCACAACTGGACCGAGCACCCGAACGACATCGCCAACACTCCCCCGGACGAGACCGCCGACATCGACGCGTACCCGCAGAACGTGCTCACGTCGCCGGCGGCGCGCTGGGTCGCCGGGGTCGCCTACCACTGCTACGCGGGCGACCCGAGCGCGATGACCGCGATGCACGATCAGTTCCCGGACAAGGCGATCTACTTCACCGAGTGCTCCGGAAGCCAGTCATCGAACCCTGCCAACACGTTCTCCGACACGCTCAAGTGGCACGCCCGCAACCTGATCATCGGCAACACCCGCAACTGGGCCGAGACCATGATCAACTGGAACCTCGCGCTCAACCCGAGCAACGGCCCGCACGTCGGCGGCTGCGGCGGCTGCACCGGCATCGTCACGGTCGCCCCGGATGGCACGGTGACCGACGACGCGGAGTACTACACGCTCGGGCACCTGGCCCGCTTCGTGCGGCCGGGAGCGGTGCGCGTCGGCAGCACCTCGTTCGGCACCACCGACTGGAACGGGCAGGTCATGGACGTGGCGTTCCGCAACCCGGACGGCAGCACCGTGCTCGTCGCGCACAACGAGAACGACAACCCGCAGACGTTCGCGGTACGCGAGGGCGACGCGGCGTTCACGTACACGCTGCCCGGCGGCGCGCTCGCCACGTTCGTCTGGCGCGGTGACGTCCCCGGCGCGTACGCCTTGCGGCAGCTCGACCCGACCGGCTGGAGCGCCGTCGCGAATCCCGCCGGCCCGGCCAACCCGTGCTGCACCGGCGACGTCGCGGCCAACGCCGTCGACGCCGACGCCAGCACCCGCTACTCGACGGGTACCGGCCAGGCCCCGGGCCAGTACCTCCAAGTCGACTTCGGCAAGCCGATCCCGGCCCGGCAGGTCGTGTTCGACACCGGAGCGTCCACCGGCGACTACCCGCGCAACTACACGGTCTCGACCAGCGTCGACGGGGCGAACTGGACCACGGCGGTGGCGAACGGCCAGGGAACCGGCCAGTTCACCACGGCGAACGTGAGCGGCGGGCCGATCCGGTACGTCCGCATCACCCTGACATCATCCGACGGCAACTGGTGGAGCGTCGCCGACGTGCGTGCGTACACGAGTGGGGAGAACGCAGACGACTGATGGCGCAGGCGTCTGACGCAGGCGACTGACGTGCCGTGCCGTTGAGCGTCGAGCGCGGTGCGTCGAGCCGCCACTAGGAGCGGGTAGCCGGAGCAGAGCAGGGGTGCTACGGCTGCCCGCTCTTTGGCTGCCCGCTCTTCGGTCGCCATCCGGCCGGCGGGTCCTCGCCGACGCGACCGTCGACCGCTTCACGGATCAGGTCGGCGTGCCCGGTGTGCCGGCCGTATTCCTCGATCAGGTCGCACACGAGGCGGCGCAGGCTGGCGCGGCGCCCGTCGGGCCAGCCCATGTGCACCGGCTGGTCGAGCCCGCCGTTAGCCAGCGCGGCGGCGAGCCGGGCGCGGGAGCGTGCGACGGCGCCGTCCCACAACACGTAGAGTTGCTTGGGACTGTCGCCCGCCGCTGAGCCGAACTCCCATTCGTCATCGTCGCTCTCCTGCCAGCCGAGCGAGTCCCACGGCTCACCGATCGGCGCTCCGGTCAGCTTGGCGGTGAACGCGTAGTCCTCAACGCGAGCCAGGTGTTTGAGCAGACTGCCGAGCGTCAGCACGGAGGCGCCGACACGCGCGTCCAAGCCGTCCGCGTCCAGGCCGTCGGCCTTCCAACGAAACGTCCAGCGTAACCGGTCGAGCGCGCCGGTCAGGTGCTCGACCTCGTCGCCAGCCAGCGGCGGCTCCCACGGGCGATCATCATCGGTCATGTACACCACCGTAGACCGGACCGCCGACAGCCGCCTTCGGGAAGTCCGCATCGCGCGAAGCCGACCAATGTAGAGTTCTACTTCAGTAGGCGAATGTGCTCGGCGGGCAAGAGCGAGCCGGGAGAACGAGCCACAACAGTCTGTCGCAGGGGTCGACTTGACCAGAACGCCAGCCAGTCCCGCTCACACGACCACGTCAGGTGAGCCTTCAGCCGTCTGGCACGGCATGACCGCTGTGTGGACGCGAGGCTATCGAGAGATATATGCGATCCGGATCATCCGCCGGGGCGCGCCGGCCGATGTCCGAGTGTCCAAGAGCCGGCGGCATTTCACCCGATGGCTCGCCCTCTCGTTCGGCCCTGCTGTTCTGTCGATCGCACTCATCGTTCCGCTGGGCGGCACGGACGACTACAACAAGGCCCGGCTGCTCTTCCTGATCGCACTTCTCGGCGTGATCAACGGCGGCATGTTCGCCGCGGCCATCCTGGCATGGAGGTACGGGCTCGATCGCGCCCACACGGTTGACGATTTGCTGCGCCCGTGCCGCAGGCGCGATCACGTCGTGAGCGTCATCGACTGGTCGATCGACGTCCAGCGCCAGTCCGTCGCACCACTCGCCTTCGCGCTGACTCCGTGGATCGTGGTCCTCATCCACGATGGAACCCACGTCTGGACACGATTTCCCTTCTTCATCCTGCTCCTGAACACGACCTGGAGCATGGCGACGCTCGGAAACGTTTCTTACTGGCTGGTAATGCCGCCAATCATGGTGATGAGACTTCGCGCATGCACGGATATATTGCTCCGCTGGCACGACCCGGCCCGCACCGCCGGAATCAGGACGTTCTCGGAAGGTTATGCTTATCCGGCGTTCTTTCTCGCGCTCGGCGCTTTCGGAGTGACTTTTCCAGGCCTCATCGATCACCCGATCTTCGGCGCCTACCTACCCTACATCTACGGGCTGCTCATCGCGCTCAGCCTGTGGATCGGGGTTCTGGCGCAAGTCAACATCTATCTGGTGGTCCGTCAATTCAGGCTGCGCCTGCTCGACGGACTCGCCCCCGACGATCTGTTCGCCCTGTCAGCACTGAAGCCGTCGAAGATCCTCGGCACAATAGGAGAGATCCCCCAGTTGGAGTTATCGCTGTCTGCATACAGCTCAATCGCCTCGTCTCCATCGCTTCCCTTTGGCACCGGCACGGTGGTCCAGTACGTGGCGGCCCTGGTTGGGTCGCTCGCGGGCTTCCTGCTACAATGAGTGACCAAAAGGAACGGAGCTGGCATGACCGCTGGGAAGTCCGATTCTCATCTCAAAGAGATCTGGCGATACTACGATCGCACGGAATCTCGAATCGGATACAGTGTTCTGCTCGGAGGGACGAAACACTTCGGGTGGTACGAGAAGGGCCAGTCGAAGTGGCGCTTCTCTCCGGCGATGCGCCGTATGGAGAACGTGCTCGGCGAAAAGCTCGATCTGCCTGCCGGCTCTGAAGTGCTCGACGCGGGATGCGGTGTGGGTGACGTCGCACGTGCGATGGCTTCGCGTTTCGGGCTCCGGGTGACCGGAATCGACATCCTGGACTTCAATCTGGCTGAAGCAATCGCGCGCAGCGACAAACTCGGGCTTCGTGAACGGACCCGTTTCCAGTGGGGCGACTATCACGACCTCGAATTCGCCGACGAATCCTTCGACGGCGTCTACACCATGGAGACCTTCGTCCATTCGGCCGAACCGGAGAAGGCGCTGTCGGAGTTCTTCAGGGTTTTGCGGCCCGGCGGCCGCCTCGTCATGTTCGAGTACTCACGAACGCCCGAGGATCAGCTGAGCCCCGAGGCCAACAGGGCGTTCGAGCAGGTATGTGAGCTCGGCGCGATGCCCGCGTGGCACGAGTTGAACCACGGCGATCTCGAAGTGCTTCTGGCGAAGACCGGTTTCACGGTCGAGACCGTGGCCGACGTCACGGAGAAGATGCTGCCGATGCTCCACGCGTTCGCGATCATCGGCCGCGCACCGTACTTCGCGCTGCGGAAGCTCGGGCACGTCGAGAAGGCGGTCAATGCCATGAGCGGCGTCGAGACATATCGGTACCGTGAGGCGTGGCGCTACAACATCTACACGGCCGTCAAACCGGGTGAGTGACGCAGCCGGTATTACCGCGGCGTCTCGACACGCGGCTCATCCGCGCCGGCGCAGTCCACGGGGAGATGCAGGCTGCTGCGTAGCTCGTCGTACTCCGCGGGGCTGAGCACCGCGCTGGCGAGCGAGTCCACCTCGTCCTCGGCGAGCGGGCCGCAGACGGCGACCACGACGCCGGAGGGTTCGCGAATGCGCAGGACGGCAGCGGGCGCTTGGTCGAGACGGACTGCTCGCATGGCCTTGACCTCCAGACCGCTCGTATCCGAGCAGGGATGCCGCGTGCAGTACACCGGTACTGGCTATCCGCCGCACCCTGTGCGGTAGGGCGTGCCCTAATGCTCCGGGATGCGGGCGAGCACGCCGTACGTGCGCAGAATCTTCGCTTGCGTGACATTCAGGTCGGGGTGCCACTGGTCGACCAGGACGATGCCGGGCGGCTGGATCGCCAGGCCGTCGAGCCAGGCGGTGACCTGCTCGGGCTCACGGTTGATGAACGGCACCCTGGTCGAGCGGCGGTAGTCGTCGAGCATCTCTTCCTGCTCGGCGGCGTGGGTCAGGTCGGGGGCGGCGTGCGAGATCGCGACGTAGCTGCCGGGCGCGGCGGCCGCGACGTAGTCCGCCACGATCCGCTCGGGGTGCTCGTCGTCGGGGATGAAGTGAAGCACGGCGTTCATCAGCACCGCCACCGGCCGCGACAGGTCGAGCGTGCGCTCGGTCAGCGGATGCTTCAGCACCGTCTCGGGCCGGCGCAGATCGGCCAGGATCACGGTGACCGAGGGCAGGTCGGCCAGCAGGTGCCGGGCGTGCGCGACGGCGACCTGGTCGATGTCGACGTACACGACCTTGGCCGCCGGATTGATCGCCAGCGCGATCTCGTGCACGTTGCCGACGGTCGGCACGCCCGAGCCCAGGTCCAGGAACTGGTCGACCCCGAGCGTCCCGGCCAGGTGGCGCACGACGCGGCGCAGGAACGCGCGGTTGGCCCGGATCGCGCCCACCAGGGTCGGCATGGTGTCGGCGGCGCGCCGGGCGACCTCGCGGTCGGCCTCGAAGTTCTGGCTGCCGCCCAACAGGAAGTCGTAGATCCGTGCCGGGCTCGGCGCGTTCGGATTCACCTCGGGCAGGCTCAGCGCGAACTCCGCCGCATCGATCGGGTCCATGCGCGCAATCGTAACCCGTGGACTGAAGGCGTTGGTGATCACCGATGGTCAGCTGCCGATGGTCAGCTGCCGCCAGTACGGCCCTCCCGCACCGCGGTGACGCCGAAGTAGGTCAGCAGGATGAGGTAGCCGGCCAGTGTCAGACCCACCTGCACGAACGCGAGGGGAGTGATCAGGGCGCAGAACAACGGTCCCCCGAGGAACCTGCGCCCCATCGCGCGCACGACCTCGGGCGCGACGTCGGCGCGAAGCAGCCTGCGGCGCCGCGAGACGTGCAGCCAAACGGCCTCGAAGAGCACGCCGCCGACAACGAGTGTCGCACCGTAGCAGACCGCGGCCGTCACCTCGTCCCGCCCGCTGACCAACGCGTCGGCCAGCAGCACGGTCGGATACGGCATGAAGGCCACATCCAGGAGCAGCAGCAGATTGAGCCAGATCAGCGCCAGGTCGACCCGGGCGATGAAGTGGAAGACCGCGTGGTGGTTGACCCAGACCACGCCGATCAGCAGGAAGCTCAGTGCGTAGGCGACGAACGAGGGCCACTGCCGCAGGATCGCGTCCCACAGCGGGCCCGATCTCGCGGGCTGCCGGATGTCCAGGACCAGCAGCGTGATCGCGATGGCGAACACCGCGTCGCTGAAGCTCTCCACGCGGTCGCTGCTCACGCCGACGGAGCCGCCGGTCCCGCCATCCGCCATGCGCCAAGGCTCGCAGCGTTCGTCGACGCGGCGGATGGAAACGGCCGACGGTCACCCGTCTGTGTTAATCGGCCTGGATTGATGGCCTGGATTGATGGACCTGAGTTGATGGGCCTGGGCCAAGTCGAGCCCGGACTGATCAGCCCCGGGGTGATCGGCCTGGGGTGATCAGCCTGGGGTGATCAGCCTGGGTTGATCAGCCTGGGTTGATCAGCCTGGGTTGATGGATCTGGGGTGATCGGCCTGGGGTGGTTGTGCGTGTTTCAGTCGTTCAGCGCAGCGTCAGCTTGAACCCCCGGGCGCCCGCCCGCCACGCCGCCCGCAGATCGTCCACGCTCGGCGTGCCGTCCTTGTCCAGGTGCACCTTGTTGAAGTTCGCGAAGTTGCGGTTGGCGCGGCACATGACGCCGTAGAGCTCGACGACGCCGTCCTCGTCCTTGACCACCTCGACGTCGGTCGTGCGCCGCTTGCCCTTGTACTTCACGTCGAGCGGCTCGCCGGTGCGCAGGTTCTTGCCCCAGCCGAACGGCGTGCCGATGAGCAACGCGCCCTCGTGCTCGACGTAGGCGACGGGAATCGTGTAGTGACGGCCCGACTTGCGGCCCACCACATACAGCGTGATCAGAAACCTGCCGATGCCGTTGGCGACACCGGGCGTGCTCAGCAGGCCTCGCATGAAGACGTTGGCGACACCCTGTAGCGCCATCGTCTGTGCCCGCGGCCCCTGAGCCGGAGCGGAAGAAGTCTCGGAACTCATATCTCGACGCTAGACTCAGCGGAAACGCGATGCAACGCGTCTGGGTGATTCCCAGGGAATCCCCAGTGAGCAGACAGCCTGCCCACAGGCTGCTACACGCACACGCGATGCCAGGCACGAGAAATCACCCATTATCGCCATCGCACGCCGGGACGGGGAGGCCATGATGCCGCAGGGACGCGACAACCATCCGGTGTTCGCCCGCATGTACGCCCGGGTCGGCCCCGCGATGGACCGGGGCGGGATGGCCGAGCACCGCGCTCAGCTGCTGTCCGGCCTGACTGGAGCGGTAGTCGAGATCGGCTGCGGCAACGGCCTCAACTTCGCGCACTATCCGGCGGCGGTCACCCGCGTCCTGGCCGTGGAGCCAGATCCCTACCTGCGCCGTCTCGCCGACGAGGCAGCGAGCGCCGCACCGGTGACGATCGAGGTGGTCGACGCGGTCGCCGAGCGCGTCCCGGCTCCCGATGCCTCCTTCGACGCCGCGGTAGCGTGCCTCGTGCTGTGCTCGGTGCCCGATCAGGACGCCGTGCTGGGCGAGCTGCACCGAGTGCTCAAACCCGGCGGCACGCTGCGTTTCCTGGAGCACGTGCGTGGCACCACTCCTGGCATGGTCCGTTTCCAGCGCGTCGCGGATCGCACCGTCTGGCCGCTCATGGCCGGCGGCTGCCACGTGAGCCGCGACACCGAAGCCGCGATCGGACGCGCTGGATTCACTCGAATGGAAGTCAGCCACTTCCACTTCCCGGCGGGGCGGCTCCCCCATCCGGCGGCACCTCACGTCCTCGGCACCGCCACCCGCAAGCAGATCGGCTAGGGGTGTTTGAGCTGTGTGGCCGGATCAGGGCACGGCGCATGACGCGTGCGATCGTAAGGCGGAGGGCTGTGGCCTGACTGGTTGTCTGGTGTCTGGTGTCTGGTGTCTGGGGACGGCCCGGCAACGCGGCGAGCATGTGTGACAAGCGACGCGCCTGATCTGGCCGCACGGCCCTAACGCCTAAGGGGCACGCGGGTGGACGGCCAGGCTTACGGCGTCAGCCGCGCGTACAGCACCATTGGTATTCATTTTGGGCGTTCTCCAAGCAAGCTGCTTCGAGGCTCGTGGCTCGGGCAAACCCTTTCCCGGTCGTGAAGCGAAACTTTCGCACCGTCAGCTGACCAACCGGCTGTCCCCGCAAGGCGATGCCCGCTCGCCGCTTCGCTGTTCAGCGCTCTGAAATCGTTACCGGCGAAGCAGCCGAGCACCGGGCAGGCGCATCGCTCAGGCCGCGCACCATTGCGGGTGGGCGGACCTGCTCTGCACACTGCGCGTGTTGTCGGCCACCGGCCGCGCTCGCCGCCGCAGCCCGCGCACCGCATCTCAGGCATCGGGACAGCCTTGAGAACAATCCCGCCCCGATCAACTGGGGCACCCCGTGGCGAGCGAGTTGTTAGCGCTAACAAGTGGAGGTTTGATGCGCTTTCTGCAAACTCGTGCTGCGGTTGCGATCACCGTGACCGGCGGGCTCATCGCCGCGGGTGGCGTGATCGCCGCCGTCGGCGGGCCGGCGCAGGCGGCCGCGGCCGGCTGCTCGGTGTCGTACTCGGTCAGCAGCCAATGGCCGGGCGGGTTCGGCGCCAACGTCACCATCACCAACCTGGGCAGCCCGGTCACCAGCTGGTCGCTCACCTGGGCTTTCGGCGCCGGGCAGACCATCACCCAGCTCTGGAACGGCAGCTACACGCAGTCCGGGGCGCAGGTGACCGTCGTCAACGCGTCCTACAACGGCGCTGTCGCGACCGGCGGAACCGCGGGCTTCGGCTTCAACGCCTCATGGAACAACAGCTCCAACCCGGCTCCGGCCGCGTTCAGCCTCAACGGCGTCGCGTGTACCGGCGGCGTGACGACGAGCGGCTCGCCGTCGCCCAGCCCGAGCGCCTCACGGTCGGCGTCGCCGTCCCCATCCTCGTCACCGTCCGCGTCCCCGTCTTCGTCGCCGACGCAGTCCGCCGGGCAGGGTCCGTGTGACATCTACGCTGCGGGTGGCACACCGTGTGTGGCGGCGCACTCGACGACGCGCGCGTTGTACGCGTCCTACAACGGGTCGCTGTACCAGGTGCGCCGGTCTTCGGACAACACGACGATGAACGTCGGGGTCGTTGCGGCGGGCGGCGTGGCCAACGCCGCGGCACAGGACTCGTTCTGCTCGAACACCACCTGTCTGATCACGATCGTCTACGACCAGTCCGGTCATGGCAACAACCTGACGCAGGCGCCTGCCGGCGGCGCCGCGGGCGGACCGGACAACCTCGCCAACGCGACCGCCGCGCCGACCACGCTCAACGGCCAGAAGGCGTACGGGGTCTTCGTGGCGCCCGGCACCGGATACCGCGACAACTCGACCTCGAACATCGCCACCGGCGACCAGCCGGAGGGCATGTACGCGATCTTCGACGGCACGCACTACAACGGCGGCTGCTGCTTCGACTACGGCAACGCCGAGACCAGCAGCACCGACACCGGCAACGGCCACATGGAGGCCATCTACTTCGGCACCATCAAGGTCTGGGGCTACGGCTCCGGCAACGGCCCGTGGGTCATGGCCGACATGGAGAACGGCCTGTACTCCGGCGTGAACGCGGGCTTCAACAGCAACGACCCGACCGTGAGCGACCGGTACCTCACCGCGATCGTCAAGGGCACGGCAAACCTCTGGTCCATCCGCGCGGGCAACGCGCAGTCCGGCGGCCTGTCCACGTTCTACAGCGGCGCACGGCCCAACGTCTCCGGCTACAACCCGATGCACAAGGAAGGCGCCATCATCCTCGGCACCGGCGGCGACAACAGTAAGGGCTCTGACGGCACCTTCTACGAAGGAGTCATGACCTCGGGTTACCCCTCCGACGCGACCGAGAACGCCGTCCAGGCCGAAATCACCGCGGCGGGCTACGGGCGCTGAGCAACCCCCCTTGACAGGCATCGACGAACTCACCTCACCTCCCGAAAAGGAGTCCACGTGAGACACATCCATCTTCGTCCGGCGGCGTACCCTCGGCTCTGGCGCGCGGTCGCCGCGTCGGGTGCGGCCGTCCTCACCTCCGGCGTGGTGGTCGCCGCCGCCACGACCACGGCCAGCGCCGCCACCGGCTGTCAGGCGTCGTACTCGGTCAGCAGCGACTGGGGCTCCGGCTTCGGGGCCAACGTGTCGGTGACCAACCTCGGCGCGGCGATCACGTCGTGGACCGTGACCTGGACCTTTCCCGGCAACCAGCAGGTCACCCAGCTGTGGAACGGCACCGTGGCGCAGAGCGGCGCGGCGGTGACCGTGACCAACGTCTCCTACAACGGCTCGGTGGCGACCGGCGCCGCCCTGTCCTTCGGCTTCAACGGATCGTATTCGGGCACGAACACCGCCCCGACGCAGTTCAAGCTGAACGGCACGGTGTGCAGCGCAGCGGTGAGCACGCCGTCCGCCAGCGGCTCGACGCCGACACCGAGCCCGAGCCCGTCGCGCACCTCGGCTTCGCCGTCTCCGAGCGCGAGTCCGAGTTCGCCGTCCGCGAGCCCGAGTCCCACACCCTCCTCGACTCCGACTCCACCCAACCCGCCGGGCACCTGGGTCGCCGCGCCGGTCAATCCGTACAGCGGCGGGCCGGGCACTTTCATGTGGCTGCTCAGCGATGGCAGCATCCTGTCCAACGGCGCAGATCTGCATCAGTGGGTGAAGCTGGTGCCCGACCAGTTCGGCAACTACTCGGACGGCACCTGGGTGCAGCTGGCCACCAGCCCGTACGGCCTCGGCGCCGCACAGGAGCACATGCTGCCCGACGGGCGCTTCTACCAGGCCGGCGGCGAGTACGTGTACTTCTGGCCGTCCGGCAGTTCCTCCAACGACCACAACGGCGTCCAGCTCTACAACCCGGTCACCAACACCTGGTCGCTCGGACAATCAGGCCTCTACGGCAACCTCCAGGACACCGGCAGCGCCAGCCTGCGCAACGGCAGCGTGCTGTCCAGCGATCAGCGGTCGGCGAGCACGCAGATCTTCAATCCGAGCACGAACACCTGGAGCGCCGCGGGCAGCAGGCCCGCTGCGGCCGGCGAGGACGGCTGGGTGCCGCTCTCCGACGGTTCGGTCGTGTCGCTCAGCGCGAGCGGCCAGTACCGCTACAACCCGAGCACCAGCACCTGGACCACCCTCGCGCCGGCGCCGTCAAGCTACGCCAACGGCAACGTGGACTCGTCCATGGTCACGCTGCTGTACGACGGCCGGATCCTCGTGATGGGCAGCAACGCCACCGCGATCTACACTCCGGGCTCGACGCCGAGCAGCGCCGGCACCTGGGCGCAGGGACCGGCGACGCCTCAGGGCACGTACACCGACGACGTGTACACGACCCCTGAGCCGAACGGGAAGGTCATCTTCGACTCGGTGAAGTGCAGCTGGATCACCAACGCGTGCGGGTCCGCGTCCGGGCCGCTGGTCAGCGAATTCGATCCGAGCACGAACACGATCACCCCGATCTCGCTGCCGCCCGACCCGAGCGGCGCACCGGTCAACTTCATCGACCTGCCCAACGGCCAGGTCATGGCGGCGGCCGGTTCGCGCAACTGGATCTGGACGCCGGTCGGCTCGCCGCAGAACTCGTGGCGCCCGGCGGTCGGTTCGGTCACGTCGAACGGCAACGGCTCGTATCACCTGACCGGCACGCAGCTGTCCGGGATGGTCAGCACCGGCGAGGACGATTTCCAGGCCCCGGAGAACTACCCGATCGTGTACCTGAAGGACTCGGCCGGGCACGTGACCTATGCCCGCTCGTTCAACTTCAGCTCCATGGTGCCCAGCAAGCCCGGCGAGTCGCAGACGGCTGACTTCACGCTGCCGTCCGCGCTCGCGCACGGAACCTACTCGCTGTACGTGTCGAGCTGCGGCGTCTCGTCCGCCGCCGGCTACTCGTTCACGTTCTGATCGGCTGGTTCATCTGCGGTTCCAGCCGCTGCGCCTCGCCGGCGATGGCGCACCACGAGGGCGACGACCAGGATGACCGCTGCCGCCAGCAGGTAGAGCGCATAGCGGTTGACGTCGTTGTAGATAGTGGTGATGTGGTTGCCGGCGAGGTAGCCGACGGACGTCCAGGTACTGACCCACAGCGCGGCGCCCAGAGCGTTGAAGGCCACGAAGCGCAGCCACCGCATCCCGGTGATTCCGGCGATGATGCCGTTGGCCTGCCGCAGCCCCTCGATGAACCGGGCGACGGTGACGATCTTGCCGCCGTGCCGCGTGAAGAAGGCCTCTGCTTTGTCGAGCCGCTCCTCGGTGAGGAAGACGTACCGCCCCCAGCGCAGGGCGAGGGTCCGGCCGCCGAAGCGGCCGATGCCGTAGCCGAGGTTGTCGCCGAGCACGGCGGCGGCGAAGCCGATCAAGCCGACCGCGACGACGTTCAGCCGTCCGGCGCCGGCGTAGACGGAGGCTGCGATCAGCACGGTCTCGCCGGGGGCAGGCACGCCGAAGTCCTCGACGAACAGCAGGAACCCGACCGCGACGTATCCCCAGTGGTCGAGCAGCGGGGCGAGGGTCTGTAGGAATCCGGGCAGCTGGACTGGTGCGCTCATCGGGCGGGGGCTCTCCTTGTTGTCGGGCGCTGTCCTATGCTGGCCGGGTCGCCATCGGCGCGACACGCCTGTAGAACTTCTACAGTAATGTAAATGACATCGATGCGGTGAATGACAGACGTCGCGCGGGAAGGGATGCGTCCGTGGCGCAGGGGCGGGACTCGGACCGGAACGGGGCGCGCCGCGGGCCGGGCGAACTGGAGCAGGCGATCCTCGCGGTGCTCTGGGAGGCGGGCGCCGCGCTGAGTCCCGGCGAGGTGCGCGACCGGCTCGACGACGACGGCGGCGAACTGTCGTACAGCACGGTGGTCACGATCCTCTCCCGGCTGCACGAGAAGGGCGCGCTGGCACGTCACCGCGACGGGCGCTCCTTCCGCTACGCCCCGGTCGACGACGAGGCGGGGCTGGCCGCCCGGCGGCTGAGCGCCCTGCTCGACCGCCAGCACGACCGCGAGGCGGTGCTCTCCCGGTTCGTCGCGGACCTCTCGGACCGGGACGAGGAGCTGCTGCGCCGGCTGCTCGGGCAGCAGACCCGCGAGAACAAATCAGAAGTCTGAGACTGCCGTGCGAGTGGCGATCTACCTTCCGCTGCTGGCTCCGGCGCTGGCCGCCCCGTTCGCGCGGCCGCTGTCCGCCCGGCTCGACCCGCGGCACGCCACCTGGCTGCTGACCGCCGCCGCGCTGGTCCTGGCGTCGGCGAGCACCTCGGCGCTGGGGCTGCTCACCCTGAACGCGCTGGTCCGCGTGCCGCTGGTGGCCCGCCTCGGGCACTGGTCGCTGACCATCGTCCACCACAACGACCCCGCCTCGATCGTCGTCGCCAGTGTGGCCGGAGTCCTGCTCACCGCCTGTTGCGGTGCCGTGTGGCTCTTCACGGTGCGCCGGGTGCGGGCGCTGCGTGCCAGCTTCGCCGAGGCCGCGTACCTGCCGGACACGGGCATGATCGTCGTCGACGAGACCGCCGCCGACGCCTACGCCCTGCCTGGCCGGCCCGGCCGGATCGTCGTGTCCGCGGGCATGCTGGAGGCCCTGGACGAACCCGGCCGCATGGCGCTGCTCGCTCACGAGCGAGCGCATCTCGACCACCATCACTACGCGTACACCAGCGTCGCGCGGCTGGCCGCCGTCGCCAATCCGCTGCTGTGGCCGCTGGCCGTCGCGGTCGAGTACACCGTCGAGCGGTGGGCCGACGAGGAAGCCGCCCACGTCGTCGGCGATCGCCGACAGGTGGCGGTGACGATCGCCCGCGCCGCGATCGCCACCAAGACCAGGCAGCCGAAGACTCGGATCGGGCTGGCACTCGGCGCCGTGTTCGGGCGCCTCGGAACACTGTCACTCTCCGGCGCGGGACCGGTACCGCGCCGGGTCGCCGCGTTGCTGGAGCAAGCCCCCGGCCGTCGGCTGCTGCTGATCGCGGCGGGAGTGGTCATGTTGGCGGTAACGTGCGCATGCCTGCTTGAGGCAGCCAACGACCTGCAAGACCTGCTCTCACTCGCACATCGCCACGTCCACAGTTAACACGCAGCGCTCTGTACCTAACAAGCGTGCCCTAACACGAGTGCCCGACAGCAGCGCCTGACACCGAGCGTCTGACACCGTCCACCATCCATGCCCTCCGGTGTGGTGCCATGGGCATGGAATACCCCTATGGGGTATATGGTTGGCGACGATCGGCGCTTCAAGCACGGACGAGGGGACGGTCATGCACGCGATTGCGCACATGCTGGGGATCGCCGGCTCGATGACCTGGGAAATCCTCTGGGCGCTGATCCTCGGCTTCTTCCTGTCCGCCGCGGTGCAGGCGGTGGTGTCCAAGGAGTCGATCAGCCGGCTGCTGCCGGACGACTCGCCGAAGACGCTGGGCGTCGCCTCGCTGCTG
>NZ_DASYZI010000188.1:0-3120 GCF_035946395.1 Actinocrinis sp. | reverse complement strand
CCGGCTCGGCAGGCTCGCCGAGTCGGTGAACGGCGTCGCCCGGCGCTGTCACATCAAGGTGGACGAGCGTCCGTTCCGGCCCCACCTGACGCTGGCGCGGGTGCGCGACTCGGCGAACGGGAACGGCTCGGCCAAGGCCGGCGGCAACCTGAGCGACCACGAGAGCCTGCCGGACCTTCAGCCGTACGTGGACCGGATGGCCTCGTTCCGCACCCCGCGCTGGCTGGTGGGCGAGATCGACCTGTTCAACGTGGTCAACCAGCCGCTCAAGCAGTACGAGCGGGTCGGTGGCTGGGCGCTGACCGGACGCTGACCGGGCGGTTTCCCACCGCCCGGTCCTTATCGCACCGGCTTGGAGGTCTCTCACAGCCAAGCCCTTATCGCACCGGCTTGGCGGCGTCTCACCGCCAGGCCCTTATCGCGCCGCCCTGGCGGCGATCGATATGCCGCCCGGCCACTCCCGGTCACTACTGCACCAGCACTGCCTACCCAGGACCACCTGTCCAGCATCATTACCTACACCAGCATCACTACTTACACTGGGCAGATGGACCCGCGGATCAGAACCAGGATCGTCACGGCGGCCTTCCTCGCCCTGATCGCGCTGGTCGTCATCGGGTCGCTGCTGCGCCGGTGACCCGCTGGAGCCGTGGCGGTCAGAGCCGCTCGACCACGTAGTCGATGCTGGCGGTCAGCGCCTCGACGTCGGCGGGGTCGATCGCCGGGAACATCGCGATGCGCAACTGGTTGCGGCCGAGCTTGCGGTACGAGTCGGTGTCCACGATCCCGTTGGCCCGCAGCGCCTTGGAGACCGCGACCGCGTCGATCGAGTCGGCCAGGTCGATGGTGCCGACCACCTGCGAGCGCTGTTCCGGGTCCGCCACGTACGGCGTCGCGTAGTCGGACTTCTCGGCCCACCCGTACAGCCGCGCGCTGGAGTCGGCCGTCCGGGTGACGGCCCAGTCCAGGCCGCCGTTGCCGTTGAGCCACTCCAGTTGGTCGGCGAGCAGGAAGAGCGTCGCGACCCCGGGGGTGTTGTAGGTCTGGTCCTTCGAGGAGTTGTCGATCGCGGTCGGCAGGTCGAAGAAGGTCGGCACGTACCGTCCGGAGCCGGAGATCTCCTCGACCCGGGCCAGCGCGGCGGGGGAGAACAGCGCCACCCACAGGCCGCCGTCCGAGGCGAAGTTCTTCTGCGGGCCGAAGTAGTAGACGTCCGTCTCGGTCACGTCCACCGGCAGGCCGCCGGCCGCCGACGTCGCGTCGACCAGGACGAGCGCGTCGTCGTTCGCACCCTCGACCCGCTTGATCGGCATGGCCACGCCGGTGGAGGTCTCGTTGTGGGTCAGCGCGTAAACGTCCACGTCCGCGGCCGCCTGTGGCAGCGGGTGGGTGCCCGGCTCGGACTTGATGACCTGCGGCTCGGCCAGCCAGGGGGCGGCCTTCGCGCTGGCGGCGAACTTCGAGGAGAACTCGCCGAAGCTCAGGTGCTGGGACTTGGCGCGGATCAGCCCGAAGGCGGCGATGTCCCAGAACGCGGTCGAGCCGCCGTTGCCCAGGACGACCTGGTAGCCCTCGGGGTTGCCGAACAGGTCCGCGACGCCCTCGCGCACCCGGCGCACCAGGTTCTTCACCGGGGCCTGGCGGTGCGAGGTACCCAGCAGCAGCGGGGCCTGCGCGGCGAGCGCGGCGACGGCCTCGGGGCGGACCTTGGACGGACCGCAGCCGAACCGGCCGTCGGCGGGCTTGAGTTCGGCGGGAATCTGGATTTCCGACACGGTGCGTGCCTCCGGCGAAGTGTCATGCCTCTTCGAACCCGGCCGGGGCCGACGGCGCAGCGTCGGCCTGCACGTGGCGGCGGGCGAGCCTACGGCCGCCACAAAAGTCCTGGCTGTGTTCGAAGAGCCATTGTCAAGGGAACGCCGGCACGGCCGCGCCGGCGGGACTGCAACTGCGGAAGTGTGACGAGCTATGCAGTGTCCCGACCCGGGCGTCGTCGTCCGAGAACGTGAAGCAGAGGTTACCGGAAATGTACGGCGCCCGGACCCCTGATGCGGGATTCCGGGCGCTGTGAGTGCTGGGTGCCGCTGACCGTCCGATCAGCGCGTGACGCGGTGTCCGACGCGGTGTCCGTCTGTGTCCGGCTCAGTGGACGATCATCGTGTCGAAGCCCTCGATGTCCTGGACCTTGCGCTGCGCCGGGCCGATGTACCGGGCCGCCGGGCGCACGAGGCGGCCGGTGCGCTTCTGCTCCAGGATGTGCGCCGACCAGCCGGCCGTGCGGGCGCAGGTGAACATCGAGGTGAACATGTTCGCCGGGACCTCGGCGAAGTCCAGCACGATGGCCGCCCAGAACTCGACGTTGGTCTCCAGCACGCGGTCGGGGCGGCGGGCGCGCAGCTCGGTGAGCGCGGCGTCCTCGAGGGCCTTGGCCACCTCGTAGCGCGGGGCGTCGAGCTCCTTGGCGGTGCGGCGCAGCACGCGGGCGCGCGGGTCCTCCGCGCGGTAGACGCGGTGCCCGAAGCCCATCAGCCGGTCGCCGTGGTCCAGCACGCTCTTGACGTACTTCACCGCGTCGCCGGTGCGCTCGATCTCCTCGATCATGTGCAGCACGCGGGACGGGGCGCCGCCGTGCAGCGGGCCCGACATCGCGCCGACCGCGCCGGACAGCGAGGCGGCCACGTCGGCGCCGGTGGAGGCGATCACCCGGGCGGTGAAGGTCGAGGCGTTCATGCCGTGCTCGGCGGCGGAGGTCCAGTACGCGTCCACGGCCTTGACGTGCTTGGGGTCCGGCTCGCCGCGCCAGCGGATCAGGAAGCGCTCGACGATGGTCTCCGCCTTGTCGATCTCCTTCTGCGGCACCATCGGGTGGTCTATTCCGCGGGCCGACTGGGCGACGAAACTCAGCGCCATCACGGCGGCGCGGGCCAGGTTGTCCCTGGCCTCCTCGTCGCTGATGTCCAGCAGGGGCTTCAGGCCCCAGATCGGCGCCAGGGTCGCCAGCGCGGATTGCACGTCCACCCGGATGTCGCCGGAGTGGATGGCCAGCGGGAAGGGCTCGGCGGGCGGCAGGCCCGGGTTGAACTTTCCGTCGACGAGCAGGCCCCACACGTTCCCGTAGGT
>NZ_DASYZI010000187.1:0-10345 GCF_035946395.1 Actinocrinis sp. | reverse complement strand
GCGCGGGTACTCGTGTCGGCGCGGAGCCGGTCTGCCAGGACGACTGACCACTGCTCGTGCTCCTGGTTGACTCCCACTGCGTACTCCGACAGTCTCAGGCGTTGGATGTCGGACGTACCGGCAGGCGCGTAGATGTGGTAGGCGTCTCGGAGATATCGTTCGATGCGGTGGCTGACGTGCAGGCCGCGGCCGGCGAATATCTCCATGGCGACGCGTGCCGAGTCGATGGCGTACTCGGCGTTGACGAGCTTGGCGTTCATCAGTTCGGCGTCACAGGGCAGGCCCCTGTCGAGCAGGTGCGTGGCGTGGTACAGCGCAAGCCGGGCCGTCATGAGCCGCGACTGCATGTCGCCGAGCTTCATCGCCACGGCGGAGACCGCCGACAGCGGGTTGCCGTACATCTCGCGCCGGCTGCTGAACGCGACGGTGTCCTGCACGACCGCCTCGTGGATGCCGAGTGCGACCGCGGCCAGGTTCGGCCGGCCGTACAGGGTGCTCGACGAGTAGGCGACCCGCAGGCCGTCGCCTTCCTCGCCGAGCCTGTTCGCGGCCGGGAGCCGGCAGTTCTCGAAGACGACGGTCCCGAAACTGAATCCGTGCAGACCCATGGTCGGGGCCTGCTGTTCCAGACGCACGCCGGGGCGGTCGGCCTCCACGAGGAACGCGGTCAGCCCGCGTGAACCCGGGCCGGTGCGCACCACGACCCCGTGAAGGTCGCCGATGTGCGAGTTGCCCACGAAGACTTTCGTGCCGTTCAACACGTAACCCGAGCGTTCGCGTACCGCGTGGCCGGACATGCCGAGCACGTGCCCGCCCGAACCGGGTTCGGTCACCGCGATCGTCGGCAGGCACTGCCCCACGGCGATCTGCGGCAACCAGGCGCGCTTCTGCGCCTCGGAGCCGAAGTGCAGGATCTTCGCCACCCCGAGTTGCGAGGCCTGCACCATCGCCCCCATGGCCCCGCTGACCCGGGCCAGTTCTTCGATGATGATCGTCTTGGCGACGTGCCCGAGGCCCATGCCCCCGTACGCCTCGGGGATCGTCACACCGATCCATCCCTGCGCCGCGATCAGCGCGGACAACTCCGCGTCCACCCGGCGGTCGGTCTCCATCTGCTCGACGCGGGGCGCCACGTGCTCCTGCGCGAATCGCCGGACCTGTTCGCGCAGTTCCTCGTGCCGTTCGTCCTCGAATATACCGGGCACTGCACTTCCTCCAGCGCATCCATTTCGAACCCTGATCCCGCACGACGGTTTCAGGTTGCGTGGTCCCGGCCGCTCACGGTCAGAGCTTTGCCAGGCTCTCGGAGAGTTCGTACGCCAGCGCCAGGGCGGTGTCGGCCTCCGCGTCGAGCACGCCGACCGTGAGCTGTGCCGAGTGGTGGCCGGGTACCTGCGCCGGAACGACGGCGAACAGCAGTTCGTGGCCGTCGGCGAGCCGTACCGCCTCGGTGGTGACAGGCGTGTCGAAGCGCAGTGCCTGCTGCACCGCCGCCGGCAAGCCCACGGCTCCGAGGCCGGGGAAGACCTGCACGGCCGGGGCGCCCAGTTCCCGGACCGCGCCGAAGAACCGTTCGTGCGCGGAGTTGGCGTACAGGACTTCGAGATTCTCGCCCACGGTGACCATGACAGGTCCGGGCGCTGCCTCGATGAGCGCGGACGCCCGCCTTCGCACCCGGATCTCGCCGAGGACGTCGTCCGCCACCTGCTTGATCGTTTCCAGGCCCCGCTTTCCCCACCCGGCGTTCTCGGGACCGCTCTTGGGCGAGGGGTCCACCGCGCAGACCGTGCCGATCACCGTGCCGTCGTCGTCGATCAGCGGTGCGCCCAGATAGCTGCGCACGCCGAGTTCGTCGACGACGGGGTTGCCGGCGAAACGCGGGTACGCGTAGACGTCGTCGAGCACCAGGGCCTTGCGCCGCGCCACGACGTGCGGGCAGAAGCCGTGATCGAGGGCCATCTCCCGGCCGGGGTCGCCGAGCAGGACCGGGTCGCCCGGTTCGAGGTCGGTTCTGGCGGCCAGGCCGGCGAAGTACAGCCGCCGGTCGCCGACGAAGTCCACCATCGCGGCGATCGCACCGGTCCGCTCGACCAGTTCGCGGGCGAACTCGTCGAACCGCTCGTCGGGAACGGAGGCGAGGCCGAGCTCACGGTGCCGGGCCGCCCGCTCGGCCCCGCCCTCGGCCGCGGGGGACGCGCTTACCTCACGGCCGGTCAGCTTCTGGTCGGTCATGGCAACAGCCCTTCCACAATGTGCGCGGCGGCAGGCCGGGCGGCTTCGGGATCGGTGTCGAGCAGGTACTGGACGAGGGAGAGCAGCACGCCCACGGACGACTCGCGGCTGCGCGCGTCGCACTCCACCACCGGGACGTGCGGGCGCAGCTCCAGAGCGCTTCGTACCTCCTTCAGCGGATAGGAGACGGTGTTGTCGAAGCGGTTGACGGCGACCAGGAAGGGAATGCGGCGGTTCTCGAAGAAGTCGACCGCCTCGAAGCACTCCTCCAGGCGTTGCGTGTCGGCCAGCACGATCGCGCCGAGCGCTCCCGTGCACAGGTCGTCCCACATGAACCAGAACCGTTGCTGTCCCGGGGTGCCGAACAGGTAGAGGACGTATTCGCTGCCGATCGAGATGCGACCGAAGTCCATGGCGACGGTGGTCGTCGTCTTGTCGGTGGTCGCCCGCAGGTCGTCCACGCCGAGGCTCGCCACGGTGATCGGCGCCTCGGTGGTCAGCGGCTCGATCTCGGAGGCCGCGCCGACCAGCGTGGTCTTGCCGACCCCGAATCCGCCTGCGACCAAGAGCTTCAACGCCCCGGGCAGAGGCTCGTCAAAGGGCGCGGAGAGCATCGATCACCGCCTGTAGTACGTGCCGGTCCGGGCGGACCATGTCGGGGAAGGCGACCGGGGCCCGGGTGACGATGGCGCGCCACCCGAGCAGGTCGGCCAGGAGGATTTTGATCACGGCGACGGGCAGGCGCAGGTGCGCGGAGATCTCCGCCACCGACGCGGGACGCCGGCACGCGCGCAGGATCCGCGCGTGCTCGGGGGTGACGTCCTCCAGCGTCCGGCCGGTCGCCGCGACGAGCGTGATCAGACGGAACTCGGCCGCCGGGCGCGTCCGGCCGCCGGTCACCGTGTACGGGCGCACCAGCCGGCCGGCGTCCTCGTCGAACCGCACTTCGGGGTCGGCGTCCCTCACGGTTATACCTTGGGTCCGGTCGCCGTGAGCTGCGCCTGACCGGTGCGCGGCGCGGTTTCCAGGTGCGCCTGCATGCTGCGTACCAGCTGCGCCATCTCGAAGCCGATGAGACCCGGATCGGCCTCGTCGGTGGTGAGCACACTGATGCAGGTGCCGAAGCCCGCGGCCGCGACGAACAGCAGCGCCCCCTCAAGCTCGACGTTCACTTGACGCACCGTGTCGCTGTCCGCGAACTTGCGTCCCACGCCGGCGGCCAGGGACCACAGGCCCGAGGCGATCGCGGCCATGTGGTCCGCGTCGTCCTTGGCCAGGTCCTCCGTGTGGGCCCGCACCAAGCCGTCCGCGGACAGCAGCAGAGCGCTGCGGGCATGCGGAACGCGCTCCACGAGGCCCGTGATCAGCCAGCTCAACTGCTGGATGCTGTCCCCGCTCCCGTTACTGCTCACCTATCGCCTTCCTGCGTCGGTACTTTCCCGTGGGTGTGTTCACCCGATGCCGGCTCGGCGGCACCGCGAGCCATGCCACGTTTGAAATCCGCCATCAAGTACGGTGTCGCGACCTCACCGACGCGATCGACCGAGCTGGTCACGGTCTGCACGGTGAGCGGCGCGGCGAGATGCTGTTGCGGCCGCCGGTGCGGAAGCGGCGGCCGTGCGCCGGAGTCGATCTGCTCCGAGGAACCGGACGGAGGGAGGCTGGACGTGCCGGAGACCGGTGCAGAGGCGTGAGCGGACGACGTGGGGCCGACTGCGTCGAACCCGGATCCCGGCACGATGGAGCCGGCAGACGCCGACCGGCTCCGGGAGACCAACGCATCGGCGGCGGACCTGTCCACCGGGTGCCGAGGAGCGGGAAGCGACCCCGCGGGAAGAAGCGCGGCGGTGTCAGCGGTATCGGATGCGGCACTCTCCCGCGTCGGCGCGGCGAGCGCGCGCGGCTCGGAGGCCAGCAGCGGTTTGGGAAGCACGACGAGCGCCTGCGTGCCGCCGGTGACGTTCGTCTGTAGCCGGACGCGGATACCGTGGCGTTGCGCCAGCTGCGCGACCACATAAAGGCCGATGCGGGCGCCTTGCAGCAGTTCCTGCACGCTGATCTCGGCGGGCTCCGCGAGCAGCGTGTTGAGCCGGTCGTACTCCTGCTGCGCCATGCCGGGGCCGCGGTCGTCGATCTCGATCAGCAGGCCCGCGGCGACGTCCTGGGTCCGCACCACCACCTTGGTGGTCTGCGGCGAGAACGTCGTCGCGTTCTCCACCAGTTCGGCCAGCAGATGGATGACGCTCGCCACCGCGTAGCCGTTGAGCGCGCCGGGAGTACGCGCGATGACCTGTACACGCGAGTAGTCGAGCGTCTCGGACACGGCCGAGCGCAGGACCTCCATCACCGAGATCGGCTTGGTCCACTGCCGACGCGGCACGGCCCCGCCGAGCACGGCCAGGTTCTCGGCGTGCCGGCGCATCCGGGTGGCCAGATGGTCGACACCGAACAGACCCTTGAGCAGGTCGGGCTCCTCGACGTCGTTTTCGAGCCTGTCGAGCAGGTCGATCTGCCGGTGCACGATCGACTGCAACCGGTGGGAGAGATGGACGAACACGCTGTTGTCAGCGGTGGCCGAGGGCGCGAAGAGGACGGCGGGCGCCGCCTGAACCCGGCTGGGCACGTCGTACTTGACCCTGCCGTTGCCGACCGCGCGATCGACTCGTGCGGCCCACACGACCGCGACCACGGTGACGACGAGTACCAGGCCCGCCAGCGCGAGAACGGCGACCAGGGTCGATCCCTGCAACAGCCGGGCAGGGGAGGCTCGTACGAGCAAACCCACGGCGAGGATGCCCGACGCCACCGCGAAGGCGGTCGGCACCACGGCGAGCGCCGTCAGCCGTCCCGACAAGTCGCGGCCGCGTACGGATGCCGAGCCAGACGCACGATGCCTCGGTGGCTGCCCGCCTCCCGAGTCGGCCGCAGTCACGGGCCCATGAGCGTCGTGAGCCGCGGTCACGCGACTACCGTCCGAGCGAGATGTGAGTACCGAGTGCGAGACATACCGCCAACCTAATGAGAATCGCATTACAACACGACTACGACTAAGCGCTCGGACAATCTACCCCCCTCACCCGTCGCCCTGTCCAACAGGACTCTCATATGGCGCTGGTTTACCGAGTAATGCGAACGTTTACCCGCGCTCCTGGAAGTACGAGTCCGCTGGTTTACCCGGCCGCCTCCGGCAAGCCGACTGACCAGGTCTTCAACGCGTGAAGCCGGGCGTGCACGCTCCGCGCGCCCCTTTGGGCGCCATTATGGATTCGGCCAAGATCGAGCAAGGGATCTTGCTCAAGAAAATTCGGTGTGATAAAGGCAAACCCATTCTTGCCGTTGCGCGCATCTCCCGGAAACGCGCCGACAGCAAGATCGCTTGCGAATATCAAATGACTACTTGATGCGTACGGGGCCGTCAGTGGAGTCGGGTCGAGCCGCAAACCGCTGCCGTGCCCCGGCCCGGCCGGTCGGGGCCGGCGGCGTATTAGGATCCTTACGCTTCGGGCAGCACGAGGGTGAAGACGGTGTGGCCGGGGCGGGTGTTCAGCTCGACTCGGCCGTTGTGTGCTTCGGCGATGGCGCGGGTGATGGCGAGGCCCAGTCCGGTGCTGCCGGAGGTACGGGAACGCGCGTGGTCGCCGCGGGTGAAGCGTTCGAAGGCACGGGTGGCCAGTTCGGGGGCAAGGCCGGGGCCGGTGTCGGTGACGCTGAGGCGAATCTCGCTGGGCGGCCCGGTGTGCAGCGTGGTGAGCGGCCCGGTGAGCAGCGGTGCCCCCTCTTCGAAATCGACCGTGGTCGGCGGCGCAGAGTCGGCTGACACGTAGCGGCGGACGGGCCTACGGCCGCCCGCAAGGCCGCCGTCGAGTTCGAAGAGCCGTGACGGCTCGATGGAGTCCTCACCGTTGCCGTCCGCGTCGTCCTGCCTGTCGTCGTCCCGGCCTGCTTCCCATTCGCTGTCGGGCCGATGCGGCGACCCGCCTTCCAACCGCAGTGTCACCTCGGTGCCGTCAGGCGTGTGAGTGCGCGCGTTCGCCAGCAGGTTCGCGATCGCCTGCGCGAGCCGGTACCGGTCGCCGATCACGGTGGTGGGCGCGGCGGGCAGTTCGAGCCGCCAGCGATGGCCGGGAGCGGCGGCGCGTGCGTCGTCGACGGCGTCCAGCGCCAGGCGGGTCAGGTCGACCTGTTCGCGGGCCAGCCGGCGTCCGGCGTCGAGTTGGGCGAGCAGCAGCAGGTCCTCGACCAGGATCCCCATCCGGCGGGCCTCGTCCTCGATGCGGCCGAGCGAGCGGCGCACCGGCTCGGGGATCTCGTCGGGGTGCCGCTGTGCCAGTTCGGCGTGGCCGCGGATCGCGGCGACCGGGGTGCGCAGCTCATGGCTGGCGTCGGCGGCGAACTCGCGCAGCCTGCCCTCGACCGCGTGCCGTTTCGCCAGCGCGTCCTCGATGTGCCCGAGCATCCGGTTCAGCGAGGCGCCGACCCGGCCGACCTCGGTGGCGGGGTCGGCGTCCGGGACACGTGCCGACAGCGCGACCTGCCCGCTGGCCAGCGACAGACCGCTGACACGCTCGGCGGTGCGGGCCACCCGGTCCAGCGGACGTAGCGCCAGGCGTACCCACCCGGCGGCGACGGCGGCGGACAGCGCGAGCGCGACGGCGAACATCGCCGCCTCTGCGGCGGCCAGCTCGTGCGTGGTCTGCTCGACCTGCTCCAGCGGCAGCCCGGTGATCAGCACGTCGCCGTCCTGGCCGGGCTGCGCCCGGACCCGGTATGCGCCGAGCCCGGACAGGTGCAGGCTGCGCGCCGATCCGTCCGGCGGGAGCGCCGCCAGCGTCGCGACGTCCTGTGCGGACAGTGCCACGCTGTCATCGACGCTGCCGTGGGCGTCGTCCGCGTCGCCGTCGACGACCGCCGCGTTGGTGATGGAGCCCGACACCAGCCGCACCCCGAGCGTTCCCGGGGTCTGCGCGCGGGTGTCGCCGCGGTTCGCGTCGCCGTCCGCGGTGGCGGGCGGGTGTTCAAGGCTGGCGGCGTAGCGCCCGCCCGCGTCGGCGAGCTGCTGGTCGAGGCGGGCGACGAGGAAGTGGCCCAGCACGGCGGTGGTGGCGAAGGCGATCGCGATGCACAGCGCGCCGAGGATGGCGACGAGCCCGAGGATCAGCTGGCCGCGCAGGGTGCGCGGCAGCAGTCGGGTGATCACGCGGCGCCGGGCCGCCCGTCCCGGCGCGCCGTCCACATTCGCAGGGGGCGCATTCACGCTGCGGCCTTCAGCACGTACCCCGCGCCGCGCACCGTGTGGATCATCGGTGCCCGCCCCGCGTCGACCTTCTTGCGCAGGTA
Source organism: Actinocrinis sp. (assembly GCF_035946395.1). Taxonomy (NCBI): domain Bacteria; kingdom Bacillati; phylum Actinomycetota; class Actinomycetes; order Catenulisporales; family Actinospicaceae; genus Actinocrinis; species Actinocrinis sp. The sequence goes on along the minus strand of NZ_DASYZI010000187.1, from coordinate 2,776 downwards.
GCTGATGTAGAGCTCGACCACGTGGGCCTGGCCGCCGAAGTCGTAGCGCCAGACCTCGTCCAGGATCTGGGTCTTGCTCAGCACCTGGCGCGGATGGCGCATCAGGTAGCACAGCAGGGAGAACTCGGTGGGGCTCAGCTCGATCGGCGACCCGCCGCGGGTCACCTCCATCGCCCTCTCGTCCACGACCAGGTCGCCGACGATCAGGCAGTCGGCCCGCGCCGCTGCCGGGCGCGCGGGCGGGCGAGTGCGGCGTAGCAGGCCGTGCAACCGGGCGACGACCTCCTGAAGGCTGAACGGCTTGGTCACGTAGTCGTCCCCGCCGGCCGTGATCCCGGCGATGCGGTCCTCGACGGCGTCGCGGGCGGTCAGGAACAGCACCCGCGTCTGCGGCCGGTCCTCGTGGATGCGGCGCAGCACCTCCATGCCGTCGAGGTCGGGCAGCATCATGTCCAGCACGACGGCGTGCGGCTGCCAGCTCGCGGCGATCCGCACGGCGTCCAGCCCGCGCTCGGCGCCCCGTGCCTGCCATCCCTCGTAGGCCGCCGCGCCGCAGAGCACCTCGACCAGGTCCGGCTCGTCGTCGACGACCAGGACGCGCCACGTCTCGCCATCCGCGGCACCGGGGGCATCGGTGCTCGTCACGGGCTCAAGTGTCTGGTTCGAAAGTGAGAAAACGCTGAGAACCGGACAGACCGCGCCGCCCACCGCGATGCCCGGCAGAAGCCCGTGACCTGCGGATTTCTCGCTCGCCCCGCTCGACGCAGCGGCCGGGTTCAGAGCGAACTGAGAGGTGGCGGTGTGACGATGGCCCACAGATAGGTCGCCGACCCGGACAGCCGCACGACGCGGCCCGATGGCCCGGCACAAAACCGCCGGGCCGGCGCCGCCGCGCTGCGCCTGCTCTGAGGCCGAGGAAGGAAGGACGCGCATCCATGCCCGCTGCTGACCGCACCCGGCCGCCGCGGCGCGGCGCGGCGTCCCGAGGCCCGCGACTGCCGGTGGACACCGTCGCGTCCGCAGCGCAGGTGCTGATCGCCATCGGCGCGCTCGCCGTCCTCGTGCTGTGGTGGCACGACACCTTCGGCGTCGTGGGCGCCGACGGGTGGCTCACCGGCGCGGGCCGGATCACGGGGCTGCTGGCCGGCTACCTCGCCCCGCTGCTGATGCTGCTGATGGCCCGGGTTCCGCTGCTGGAACGCGAGATCGGAGCCGACCGGCTGGCCCGCTGGCACGCGGTCGTCGGCCGGTACACGGTCGGTCTGCTCGCGGGGCACGTCCTGACGATCGTCTGGGGTTACGCGATCACCGCGCACAGGTCGATCACCGGCGAGACCGTGTACGTGGTCTTCGACTATCCGGAGATGCTCAAGGGCACCGCGGCGGCGCTGATCATGTTCGCCACCGCGTTCTTCTCGGCGCGCGCGGCCCGCAGACGCCTGAGCTACGAGGCCTGGTACTACCTGCATCTGGCCACGTACCTGGCCGTCGCCCTCGGATTCAGCCACCAGATCGTCAACGGCGCCGACCTGAGCACCGGCCCGGCGCGGCTGTTGTGGGGCGCCTACTACGTCGCCGCCTTCGTCATCCTGGGCTGGTACCGGCTCGCCGTGCCGTGGCGTAACGACCGGCGGCACCGGCTGCGTGTCGCCGAGGTGCGGCAGGAGGGCCCCGGGGTCGTCTCGGTCGTGCTGACCGGGGAGCACCTCGACGAACTGCGGGCCGAGGCCGGGCAGTTCTTCCGGCTCCAGTTCCAGGCCGAGGGACTGCGCTGGGCGGCCAACCCGTACTCGCTGTCGGCCGCGCCGCATCCCCGGTACCTGCGGTTCACCGTCAAGAACCTGGGCGCGCACAGCGCGGCCGTCGCGCGCCTGCGGCCGGGCACCGCCGTACGCGCCGAGGGACCATACGGCGCGTTCACCGCCAGGCGTGTGCGCTCCCGCAAAGTGTTGCTCGTGGCCGGCGGGGTGGGCATCACCCCGATCCGCGCGCTGTTCGAGACGCTGCCGGTCGGTCGCGGCGACCTGACGCTGCTCTATCGGGCGACCTGGCCGGAGGACCTGATCTTCCGGCAGGAACTGGAGGCGATCGCCGCGGCCCGCGGCGCGCGCCTGCGTTACCTGGTCGGGCCGCGCTCCCAGGTCGGCGACCCGCTCACCCCGCGCGCCCTGGCCAAACTGGTCCCGCATCTGAACCGGCACGACGTGTTCGTCTGCGGCCCGGAATCGATGGCCATGGCGGCCATCGAGGCGCTACGCGCGTGCGGAGTGAAGCGCTCGCGCATCCACCATGAGTCGTTCGCTCTTTGACACCCGACCGGAGAAGGAGTCCGTCCGCCATGCGTCGCGCCATCGTCACCGGCACCGCCACGGTTTCCGGAGTCGTCCTGCTGCTCGGGCTCAAGTCCCACGGCGGCGGCGCTCACGGTATGCCGCAGAGCTTCAGCATCGGCCCGTCCGCCGATGCGGCCGCCCCGGGCGGAACTCCGACTGCCGCCTCGACCGCCGCCTCGACCGTTGCCCCGCATGCTGGCGGCTCGACTGCGACCGCCCGGGCGGCCTCCGGGACGAAGACGTCGACCGGCGACGCCGCGGACACCCCCTACGGACCCGTCCAGGTGCAAGTGACGCTCAGCGGCGGGAAGATCACGAACATCAAAGTGCTCGAATACCCCACGGAGACCGGCCGGGACCAGGAGATCAACGGCTACGCGCTGCCGATCCTGAATCAGGAGGCGATGACTGCGCAGAGCGCCTCCATCGACGCGGTCTCCGGC
>NZ_DASYZI010000186.1:0-7474 GCF_035946395.1 Actinocrinis sp. | reverse complement strand
CCCACACCAAATACACAGCACATCACCCGATCGCCCGGCCGCCGACACACTCGCGACCGGGCGATCACATCTCAGTACTCTCAATCCGCTCCCGCTCCCGCACCCGCACCCGCAATCCGCCGCTCAATCAGCCGACGCTCCGCTTCAGTAGGAGCAAGCCCGAGCGCCATACGCAGACAGACGTCAGCCTCCGCCTCACGGCCACAACGCCGCAACAGGTCGGCACGTGTCGCGTGCAGCAGGTAGTACCCGTCAAGCCGACCCGATTCCGCAAGCGAATCCACCAACGACAACGCCGCCTCCGGCCCCTGCGCCATCGCCACAGCGACCGCGTGGTTCAAATCCACCACCGGGCTAGGAGCCACCAGAGCCAATTGCTCGTACAAGCCGACGATCTGCGGCCAGTCCGTCGCCGCCGTGGACGGTGCAGTCGCATGGCACGCCGCGATCGCCGCCTGGATCTGAAACGGCCCCGCCCGGCCCCGGCGTAGTGCGCGCTCAAGAATCGCGCCGCCCTCGGCGATCTGGCCTCGATCCCACAGCGAACGGTCCTGCTCCTCCAGCGTGACCAGCTCGCCAACAGCATCGACGCGCGACAGGCGCCTCGCGTCGTGCAGCAACATCAGCGCGAGCATCCCCTGAGCCTCGGGCTCATCCGGCATCAACCCGACCAGCACGCGAGTAAGACGAATAGCCTCACGGCTGAGCCGTGTCTTGTGCTGCTGGTCGCCGTAGCCCTCGTTGTACACCAGATAGAGCACATGCAAGACGGCCGGCAACCGGTCCGGCAGCAGATGAGCCGGCGGAACGCGGAACGGAATCACCGCGTGCGCGACCTTCTGCTTGGCGCGGAAGATGCGCTGGCCCATCGTGCGCTCCGGCACCAGAAACGCGCGTGCGATGTCCGCGGTACTGAGCCCAGCAAGCGACCGCAGCGTCAGCGCCACCTGCGCGTCGAGGTTCAGGGCAGGATGGCAGCAGGTGAACATCAGCTCAAGCCGTTCATCCGGTATCTCGCCATCACTCGCGTAAACCAGCAACTGCGCAGCCTGCTCCTCCGCCCACACGCCCTCTCCCTCCCGCACCCGCTCCATCACACGCTCTACAGCAGCCCACTCCCTGACCTTCGCTGCCTCGGTCGACGCACGACGCATCCGATCGACGGCGCGGTTGCGGGCCGCAGTAGTAAGCCAGGCCAACGGCTGCCGCGGAACACCGTCCCGCGGCCACTTGCGGTCGCGTCCATGGAAGTGGTGTAAGGCTGATCTTCACGATGGAGTGATGCTGCTTCGCAGGTCGGGCGTGGCACCCGAATGCGGAGCGGCCACCGGCTGATCCTTCGAGAACGACCAAGAACTCGAAGAAAAGGATCAGCACGATGACCGCTGTAGACAGTGTGCCGTTCGCGGGCCTGCTGGAGGAGAACCTCGCCTCGGCGAGTCCCGACCTGCTGCGGGCGATGCTCGCGGTGTTCGCCGGGCAGCTGATGGGCGCGGAGGCCGACGCGTTGTGCGGAGCCGAGTACGGTCAGAGCGGCGAGGGCCGGGTGAACTACCGCAACGGCTACCGGCACCGGGCCTGGGACACCCGCACGGGCACGGTTGACCTGGCGATCCCGAAGCTGCGCTCGGGCAGCTACTTCCCCGAGTGGCTGCTGGAACGCCGCTCCCGTGCCGAGCAGGCCCTGATCAGCGTGGTGGCGACCTGCTACCTGCTGGGCGTGTCCACCCGCCGGGTGGAGAAGCTCGCGGCGACGCTCGGGGTCACCCAGCTGTCGAAGTCCCAGGTCTCGGAGATGGCCAAGACCCTCGACGCCCGCGTGGCGCAGTTCCGCAACCGGCCGCTGGACGGCTCGCCCTACACGTTCGTATGGATCGACGCCCTCATGCAGAAGGTTCGCGAGGGCGGCCGGGTCGTGAACGTCGCCTGCATGGTCGCGGTCGGGGTCACCGCCGACGGGCACCGCGAGATCCTCGGGGTGGACGTCGCCGGCTCGGAGAACGGCGCCGGATGGGTGGCGTTCCTGCGCTGCCTGGTCGCCCGCGGCCTGTCCGGGGTGCAGCTGGTGGTCTCCGACGCGCACGGCGGGCTGGTCGACGCGATCGGCGCGGTGCTGCCCGGCGCCGCCTGGCAAAGGTGCCGCACCCACTATGCCAGGAACTTGATGAACCAGGTGCCCAAGAGCGCCCAGCCCTGGGTCGCCACACTGTTGCGCACGGTCTTCGAGCAGCCCGACGCCGCCAGCGTGCGTGCCCAGATGGCGCAGGTCATCGCCGCGCTCGACGAGAAGTTCCCCCGCGCCGCCGAGCACCTGGAGGCCGCCCGCGAGGACCTGCTCGCGTTCACCGCCTACCCACGGGAGGTGTGGCGGCAAGTGTGGTCCAACAACCCGCAGGAGAGGTTGAACAAGGAGATCCGCCGGCGCACCGATGTCGTCGGCATCTTCCCCGACCGCGACGCCATCCTGCGCCTGGTCGGCGCCGTGCTCGCCGAGCAGTCCGACGAGTGGACCGAGCAGCGCCGGTACATGGGCGTCGAGGTCCTCGCCGCCTGCCGCGCCGTCGCCGCGCCCGGCCACACGATCGAGGGAAATCAGAGCCCGCAAACGACCCCAGCACCCCTCGCCGCATAAACTGGTAACCACGGATCAACCGGTGGCCTTACACCACCACAACGGACATAACCCCACTTGCGCAGCGCCTGAGTGAAGGCGTCCTGCGCACACTCCTCGGCCAAGTCCCAGTCGCCGCCGGTGAACCGGATCATGGCGGCCACGATCCGGCTCCACCCGTCGGCGTAGATCCCGGCGATGAACTCACTGGTCGACTCGCTACCCATAGTCATCGCCCAACGCCCTCGGAGTCGCTCGCTCGCTCACTGACTCACTCAACAGCTCACACCGTGCCGCGCCGCAGTCACGCGTCCTGGCCGTCGCCATCCCCATCAACCCAGAACGGCCGTAGCTCGATCACACCGCCCCAAGCCATCGGATGCCGCGACGCGACCTCGACAGCCTCGTCCAGATCAGCGCACTCAAGCACGTCGAACCCGGCGATCAAGTCCTTGGTCTCGGCGTACGGACCGTCCGTAAGCAGTACCTCGCGGTTACGCACCCGCACGGTAGTCGCATCGCTGCCTGGCCGGACCCGGTTCCCCATCAGCCGGATGCCCTTGCCGTCCATCTCACTGACCCATCCCTCGACGTCCGGCGCACCCTCCGCCGCCCCCGGTGCGAGGTCGGGGTCCACACATACCAGCATCAGGTACTTCATCATCTGCTCCGTTCATGGTAGCTCGGACGGCGCCTCTCGCCGTTCCATCCCATTGACGAACGGCCCAGCCGCTCTACTACACCCTCACGCAAAAAATCTTCGCCCGCACTCCCCGCCCTCACCCCGTGCTTGAAGTTGCGGCTCCTCGGCGGGCCTGGCGTGGCCTCCGAACCCTTCACCGCACGGTATTCGACCGCTAGTTCATACACGGTCACCTCGCGCACACCCTCCCCCTTCGCCCAGGACACCGGCTTCCCCCAGCCACTGTGCCAACGAGTCCCTGGCTCTGGCTGCGGAAATCAGCCGTGAGCGGTAGGTATCGACCATGACCGATTGGTCGAATGCTTGACCGAATCTCTCCCCGACCTCCCAGCACCCCACTCAAGATGCGTTTCAGGCGCGGCAAGGCGAGCAGGCTCCTTAGATAGGCGTGTGGCGAGGAAGCGGCCTCTTGGCGTAAGCCCGCGCCATCAGTACCCTGAATTTCTGTATTCGTGTCAGGCCTGAATTCGAGCGAGGACGTGTTGCATCACGACTCGTCGGCACCGCTGCCGCACCTGGCTGCTGCATCGCGCACAGCGGCCCACCCGTCTATGCACTGCGGAGCCGCCGTCAAGGGCGGAGCCGTTCAGCGCGGGCCGTCAGAGTGCTCATGAAACTTGATGTTCGTGTGAGACTTGACGCGAAGCGCCGAGTCCGGCTGTGGGGGAAGGGGAAACGTGAAATCCGCCAGGCCGCCGCGGCGCCGAAGATGGATTCGTCCGGCATCGTCCAACATTTCACGCGGCTCCATCATTGCACTGGCTGTCATCGGGTGCATCATGCTTTGCCTGACTGTCTATGGCACGCTGAAAGAAGGCTTCAGCAACTTCGCCGTCAATATGGGCGTCGAAGGTCTCGTCACCCTGACCGCCATCGCAGTCATCGGCCCTCTGGTACGCAGATCACAGGAGGGCGGAATCCGCGTTTACCCGCGCCTCAATTATCCCCGTTTCGTTCGCGAAGCGGCGCGGGCTCGCCGCCAGGTACAAATTCTCACCACATTCACCCCGCTCCTTGAGAGCCATGACACCGAGCGCTTTCTCGAAGCACTCCGCAGGCTGGTCTCGCATCGCGTCCAGGTGGACGTGCTCATCCTCCACCCGGACTCGCTGACCGCTGAACAGCGGCAACGCGAACTCGTCGAAGTCGGCGCAAATGTGACGACAGGCATCTACGTCAATATACGCACCCTCTACTCATTCATCCGCAGTCTGCCCGCCGGCGACGCGCGATATATTTCAGCGCGACTCTACGATGCGAACCTCGCCATAATCATGCACCGCTGGGACGACCGGGGACTGGTCTCGTTCATTCCCATCGGTCGTCTCGCGGAGGAGGGTGAGCAATACGAGATCGAAATGCGGTCGCCTTTCGGCTCGTTCGTCGAGAGCCGGTTCAGTGCCCTGTGGTCCGATCCGACGACAATCAGCCTCTCCAGCTTCATGACGATGCCGATGACCGTCCTGGACGGAGAGGACGGAACCCTGGCGAGCCCGATAGACGGCCATTACGTGACGGTCGACGGGAACCTGTTCGTCGCCTCAGAGGAGATCATCGCGGCCCAGGCACTGCACCGTGAGCAAGCACTGCGAGTACGAAACGGGAGTGCGTACTACGACATAGCGATCGTCGACCCCAACGACTCCACGATCAGAGACCAGGTGGCCGACGCGTTCAACCGCAAATACGGCATCGACGGCCGCGCACTCATACGGTTACTCCCCGCGTCAAAATTCGGCAGGGAAAACAGGCCTCACCCGATTCCAACCGCTTATGACGAAGCCTCGTCTCAATCCCACGAGGCATAATAGTCAGTCAGTGCCTTCCGCACGCGGTCAGTCAGCTTTGGGATGAACTCCGGCGGCGGTGTGAAAAGAGGGTGCAGTGATTCGACCGCTTCCGTGTACTGCCGACGGAGGAGTTCTTCGATACGTACTGGCCACTCGGGCGTGACGCGCCACCTCGTCTCGTAGCCCGACGCCATCATCTGGTCCACCGTGGAATCGATCACCTCCTGACGCGTGCCGACTGGGAGCGGGCTTCGCACCGGCTCGAACGACGAGAACTCGTCGACGAGGTACTTGCCGCTCTCGATCAATGTGGCCACGTGTTCTGCCAGGAGCGGAGACTGATGCAATCCGTCTCGGTACGTTCCGGTGGCCAGCCAGAGGCCTTCGGCCCCCGCCGAGCCGATCAGCGGAAAGCCGTCCGCAGGCACAGGTCGATTGCCCACCTGTAGGGAAATCAGTGAAGCTTCCGGCAATTTCGAATAGAGCTGATCGACCGCGGATTCGAGGAGGAATTGCAGGTCACGCACGGTCGCATATTGCCGTGGCTGTTCCGTGAGGACATTCGTCCCACCGACGTACAGGACGCCATTCTCACGCGGCAGGCAGTGGATGCCGCACGCGAACGCCCGGTTCGGGCTGCGCAGGACGGAGTTCGGCGTGGTCCCGTCCTTGATTTCGAAGAGGGCGGAAACGCCATAACCGCTCACCATCGGGGGAATCCTGGCCAGGGTGTCGCCGATCTCGCCGAGAAGAGCCAACGACTGAGCCCCCGCGGCCACGACGACCTGATCGCTGGCTATGCGGTCGCCATTCGCCAGTCGAATACCGACGACCCGGCCAGCTCTCACCTCGACGCTGTCGACCCTCGCGTCCACAAGCGCGCCGCCCAACGCTGCGAATCCACGCTCAAGCTTGTCCAGCAAGCGACTGGCATCGACACCGTGTTCCGCGGGAATGTGCAAGGCTCGCAGTGCCCGAGCGAGTTCTTCCGGAGCAATCCAGTCGAGTTCGTCGGGGTCGACGATCTCATAGGGCTCGTCATATTCGCGCAGCGCCGACTCGATCGCCTTGAAGTTTCCCGAGTCGACCTTTGCGGTGCCCATGCTGTTGAGCACGACAACCGTGCCCTTTGCCGTGAAGACACTCTCCTCGACGCCCGAAGCCACGCTGAGGTCGTGATCCCAAACGGGCCACTCTCGCCTTGCTTGATAGTCGATCGCCAGTTTCGCCCGTCCGCTCGAACTGGCGAGCAAGGACGTCGTGACTTCTCCGAAGCAACCGAGCATCGCGCCGGCGGCGGTGGACGCAGCCAACGGGCGAGTACGTTCGCCGACCAGTGCCACGTCACGATGGCCGCGTCGCATCAACTCGAAGGCGATGGAGGCGCCGACCGCACCATTTCCCACCACGATGATGTCCGCGCTTGAAGCGGTCACTGTAGTTCTCCACGCTGTGTGCTTGCCACGAGGCCTCTCAACGAGACGGGTATACGCCGTTGGTCATTGTAGGTCTACATCCCTGCATCAGGACCGGGCGGGTATCGAGAACGCGCCAGAAAATCAGCACCATTGACGCCAATGGCAGAATATAAAAGAGAAAGGCCCTTGCCAGCTTTCGCGCTGGTCAAGGGCCCCTCTCACTGCTGCCGTGGCAGGTCCAGGATTCGAACCTGGGTAGCTTTCGCGACGGATTTACAGTCCGCTCCCATTGGCCGCTCGGGCAACCTGCCTGGTGATGCGCTCCCGCAGGAGCGACCTCGGAAAGGATAGCTCATGCCGGGGGGTGGTCCGCCACTCGGTTTGGGTCGCCGGCGGACCCGGCGGCACCGCCTGGGCCGAGGGGGTGTCGGCGCAGGTGGGAGGTCTCGCGCAGGCGTGGGGCTAGGCGGGCGACCTCGTGGGGCGCGCGGCTCGCGATGACGAGGGGGACGGCGGCTCGGGGGAGCCACTGGAGCGTGCGGATCCACGACTGGCCGTAGATGTGCGGCTTGCGGTGGGTGACGCCAGTGGTGATGCGGGCTACCGCAGGGGCGAGGGGGGCGGTGTGGTTCGCGGGCCAGGGGAGCCGGGCGCGCATCTCCTGGAACACGGGGTCCTCGGCGGCGGCGCGAGTCATGTCGGTGTCGGTCCACGACAGATACGCCACGCCGACCTGGACGCCCTGGTGGGCGACTTCGCTGCGCAGCGCGTGGGCGAAGGCCTCGACGCCGGACTTGCTGGCGCAGTACGCGGCCATGAGCGGCGCGGGGGCGATGGCGGCCAGGGACGCGATTTGCAGCAGGTAGCCCCGCGACTCGATGAGGGCGGGCAGGAACGCACGGGCCGTGGCGATGGAGCCGAGCAGGTTGACCTCGATGACTCGGTCGAACGC
>NZ_DASYZI010000185.1:0-1743 GCF_035946395.1 Actinocrinis sp. | reverse complement strand
CCGTGCCGCCATCCCCACTTGCATTGTAAGACAAATCGTCTTACAATTCGTTCATGGCCGACACCATCACCATTCGCCCCGACGCCGAAACCTCTCACGCCCTCGACATACTCACACACGACGGCGCGAGCCGCTCCGCCGCGATCCGGCAGGCGATCATCGAAGCCGGGATGCGCGCTGAGCGCGCCGCAGCGATGAAGCGGGCCATCTTGCGCATGGAACTGGGCAAACCCGACGGCGTTGACGTTGCACAGCTCATCGCCGCCGAACGGATGGACGAACACTGAAGTGGCCGGTTCCATCTACCTAGACTCGGCTGCGGTCGTCAAGCTGGTCCACGCCGAGAACGAGACTCAGGTGTTACGTGAATGGCTCGACAAACGCATCGACTCGCCCTGGACCAGTTCGGCCCTGTTAGAGGTCGAGGCTTTCCGTGCCTTGGCGCGCTACGCCCCCGAATCGGCGTCCAGGCTCCACCACGTGCTCGACCTGGTGAACCTCATTGACATCGACGTCAGCATCCGGATCCTGGCTCAGACGGTCAAGCCGACAACCGTGCGGTCCTTGGACGCGATCCATCTGGCCACCGCGCTGCGGGTCCGCCCCACGTTCTTCATCACGTATGACAAACGCCTGGCCGACGCGGCGCAAGAAGCCGGGCTCGCCGTCCAGATGCCCGGAACGTGAGCCACGGCAACATTAGCGGTCTAATACAACAAACAGGGCTTCCGGATTCACCGGAAAGCCCTGTTTTATCCACTTGTGGAGATGGCCATGGCCTACTCAAACCTATCGCCGCAGGTCAGCGGCTACGAGCAGCCGACCCTACGGCCGAACCGCGAACACCACGAGATTTAAGCTCGACCACCCGGCGTCCGCCGACGTATCTGGTTGTCCGCTGACGCTGCGACATCGCAGCTCAGTCCAATCGCCGTGCGTCGGTGGACACAGGCGCATCTGGGCATGTCAATATCTGCCATAAGACCACAATTGAGAGCACGCTAAATCAGCGGGCTCAAGTGCTGATCGATCTGAAGAGTAGTTTCTCCACAAGGATCAAGGCACCCGCCCTGCGGTCGGGTGCAGCCCGGCGCCGCCCGAGCCGTCGCCTCCTGTCTTCGCCTCGGCTCCGTCTCGGCCCGCGCCGGGCACACACCCGCGGGAGCGCAAGCCGACCAAGGCGAGGTATCAGAGCCCAGCCGAGCAGGCCATCCGAAGCTCACAACGGCGCAGCTACGTGAAGCCAAACACGGCTGGCCTGGACCGGTCAGACCACAGGCATCAGGTCGGCGCGGTTCGCCCGGCACACTCGCTCGCGCCGGCGTTCCGCACGCGGCGGCACGCCGGCGACCGCGCGACAGAGCCGAGGAGAACGGACAGGACCGGAACGACACACGCGGCGGCCGACGGAGCAGCAGAAACCTTTCACAGCAGCTCTGACCCGCGATGGCACGACCACGACCCGCATCGCAGACCACGCAGCCGAGTGGGAACAGGCCGGTCAGAGGGAACAACTGGCGTCATGCGCGACAGCCCATACTGTGCGAACGGACACGGCGTGTGACGCACAGCAACGACTGCTGCTGTGGGCAGAAGGGAAAGGCAGCAGCTGCCCTCCGAGGAGAAGGGGGAAGATCCGTAAGCGGGGCGAGTGCGGAAAGGGGGAGAGTGCGGGTCGGTTCTGGTCATCCCCTCGCCGGTCATCGCAAGCGACTTCCGGGCCGCGCCGAGGGGTGCAAGGCG
>NZ_DASYZI010000184.1:0-13935 GCF_035946395.1 Actinocrinis sp. | reverse complement strand
GAAGGTGCGCGGGGAGACGCCGGCGGCCTCGGCGATGTCCTCGACCCGCAGATTGTCGAAGCCCCGTTCGAGCGCGAGCTGGATCGCGGCGTCGCTCAGCGCCTGACGCGTCGCCAGTTTCTTGCGCTCGCGCAGGCCCGGTGTCCCGTGCGCCGCATGGGTCCCGCCGTGAAGTTCCCCGTGGCGGTGTTCATGAAAAGCGTGCTCATGAAGACCGTGTTCCTGGTGAGGGTGTCCTCGTTGGGAGCCCTCCGCGTAGTCGGCTTGACCCCCGTTATCTCTGTTCATGTATCGACGATAGCTCAAACTTGCGTACCGCGCAATAATTCTTCGCACGCAAGTTTTTCACTTTGGTGGACTCCGGCCGTTCAGCGGCTCAGCGACCGGCCGTGCAGTGTCTTTCGGTGCGGTCGTCGCCTCGCCACGCATCGTCGTCACGCATCGCCGCACTTCGTCACGTCACGTCCCGCCTGGCTTCATCGTGCCTGGTCAGGCGGACAGTCCATGGTGCTCGGACACGTCCGCGGACCAGCGCGGCCGGGCTGGACCTCCGGCCGACTTCACTCGTTCAGAGCAGTGCCGCAGGTGCCTCGGCAGCCGGGACTCGATCCGCACTCGCCCTGCTGGACAGCCGACCCGCGCTTCCGTTGCGCTCGAACGCTCGCACTGGTTGAGGCGAAACACCCGATATGTCAATCTCGGAAACGCAGCACCAGTCAAACTCCAGACCGACGAGGAGCCAGGAGGGCAGCCGTGCAGGCCGCGCAGCCGCCGCCCGAGAGCCCGGTGCTCAGCCGCGCCCAGGCCCGCGAGCTGGTCGGCGCGCTGATGGCGGGTGGAGTCGGGGCCGCGGCGTTGCTGCCCTCGGTGCTCGACGACTACCGGGTGACCCGCGCCATCCTGGACGGTTCGGGCGCTGGAATCGGCGTGATCGATCCCGACCTGCGCTACGTCTACGTCAACGACGCGTTGGCCGCCCTGAACGGCATCCCGGCCCCGGAGCACCTCGGCAGGCGGTTGTCCGACGTACTGCCCGACGTTGACCTCGAACCGGTGGAGAAGGTGCTGCGGTCAGTGCTACAGAACGGTCGGCCACAATTCGTGACGGCCAAGGGACGTACCCCTGCCGACTCTTCTGCGGACACCCGCTGGTGGGTCAACGCGTTCCACCGGCTTGAGGACACCGCCGGCGCGGTGATCGGCGTCGTCGGCGTCGCTCTCGAAGTCACCGAGACCTACCGGGTGAGACAGTTACTCGACGAAGCCCGCACACGGCTCGCCCTACTCGACGAGGCGGCGACCCGGATCGGCACCACCCTCGACGTCGACCACACCTGCCGGGAACTGGCACGGCTGCTCGTCCCCCGGCTCGCCGACATCGCCGCAGTGGACGTGCTCGACGTGGACGGCGCTCCCGGGGCACTGCCCGCGCACGGCGCGCTCCGGCTACGCCGGGTCGCGCTGAACACGACCGCCGCACTGGGCAAGGCGGCGAAGTACTTCGGCTCGGCGGGGACGGTGAACGAGCCGCAGGCCTCCTCAGCGGTGGCGCGTTGCCTGACCGAGCAACGCCCGGTGATCTCGAACCTGCCGGACGACCGGGAACTGGCCGCCGACGCGCCGAACGCTGACCGGGTCGCCCAGTACCGCAAGCTCGGCATGCACTCGGCGATCTGCGTCCCGCTCACCGCGCGGCGTGACCTGGTCGGCGTGGTCATCCTGGTGCGCGCAGGCACCTCGCCGGAGTTCTCCCAGCAGGATGTGGATCTGGTCGGCGAGCTGACCCGGCGGGCCGCGACCAGCATCAACCACGCCAAGCGGTACGCGCACGAGCACCAGACCGCGCTGATGATGCAGCAGGCGCTGCTCGCCGAGCCGCGACCGCCGCACGCGGACGTGCAGTGCGCCAGCCGCTACCTGCCGACCGGGGCCGACATCGAGATCGGCGGCGACTGGTACGACACGGTGGCGCTGCCCGGCGGCAAGACGCTGCTCGTCGTCGGCGACGTCATGGGGCACGGCTTCGAGGCGGCGTCCGCGATGTGCGAGTACCGCTCGCTGCTGCGCACCCTCGCGCTACAGAGCGACGCGCCGGAGCACATTCTGGCCGAGGCCGAGCGGATCGCTGAAGGCCTGGCGTTCGACCGCGTAGCCACCTGCCTGGTCGCCGTGGTGGACCCGGCGGCCCGCACCTGTTGCCTGGCCAACGCCGGACACATGCCGCCGTTGCTGATCGGGCCCGACGGCCGCTGCTCGCTGGTCGAACTACCGGTCGACCCGCCGCTCGGCGTCGGGTCCGACATCGGAGGGGCCGAACTGCGCAGGCATGCTCCTGACGAGCGCGGCGCTGGCGAGTTTGCCCGGTACAGCCGGGCGACCATCGAGTTCGAACCCGGTGCGACGCTGCTGTTCTACACAGACGGTCTGGTCGAGCGGCGCGGCGAGGACATCGAGGAGTGCCTCAACGCGCTGACCCGGCTCGACGTCGATCCGGAAGGGCCGCTGGAGCAGTTGCTTGACGCGGTACTCGGCCGCTTCATCCCGGACGGTTCCGAGGACGACGTGGCCGTGCTGGCCGCGCGTCTGCTGCCGGCACGGCCGGGAAATCCAGCACACTGAATCCTCGAACCGGGCAACAAAATCAACCGGCCGTATCGGGCCCTGACGTGTTACCGTCGAAATCCAATTCAGAAACACCTTGACCATCGGCGGCACTTCGTCGAGGCATTACCCCTCTTCGAACCTGGCCGTGGCCGGTGGCGCGGGGTCGGCCGTCGCACGGGCGGCGGACGAACCTACAGCCGCCCACAAAGCCATGGCCAGGTTCGAAGAGCCGGCATTACGGACCGGCCGTGATGCCGGTCGTCGCGCTCCGCGAGGCAGCCGTCGAATGTCCGCTCCATAGGCGTTCGTTGCGGTCTGCGCCGCCCGAGCCCGGTTCTTAGCGTCTTAATGAACAAATGACGGCGGCGTCTTCATCAAGCGGTGCCACACTTTCGCACACACGATTGCATAGCGGGAGTGACGTCCAGCTCATGGGTCGCAGCCGCGTTCTCCCGTCATACTTCCGAATCCTGCTTCCGAGGGGGGCCGATGACGGTCGATGACCAGGTGGCGGCTACCGCCGCGATGAGCCGAGAGCAACGTGACCAGTTCGAACGGGATGGCTACCTCGTCATCCGCGGCGCACTGAGCGAGGACGAGGTGGCGTCCTACACAGATGCGCTCGACCGCGTCTACGCGGTCGAAGAGGCAGCGGGCCGGCTGGCGGTGGACGGCTCAATGCACAAGCTCGGCGCGGTGGCCAACTGCCCGGAGGCGGTCGGCCTGATCGACCACCCGAACACGTTCCCACTGGTCTGGTCGATACTCGGCTGGAATATACATATTTACCATTCACACTTAGACGTTCATCCACAGATAACGATCGCGAAGCCGTACCGATTCGAGTGGCATCAGGACGGCGGCCGGCAGAACCGTGAGCTTGAGACCGATCCACGCCCGCGTCTGTCGGTGAAGATCGCCTACTGGCTCTCCGACGTCTCCGAACCCGGACGCGGCAACTTCAAGGTGGTGCCGGGCAGCCACGTGCGCAACCGGATCGACGGCCCGCCGCGCCGGGACGTCGAGTGGCCGGAGCCGGCGGGCTCGGTCGAGGTGTGCGCCGGCCCGGGCGACGCAGTGCTCTTCGACCGCCGGCTGTGGCACACGCGCACGAGAAACCGTTCGGCTTTTATGCGAAAGGGCATCTTCTTCGCGTACTCACACCGCTGGTCCTACGGCCGGGACGAGAACGACGAGTTGCTCGCGTCCACGCGCTTCGCCGGATTCAGCCCGATACAGCGCCAGCTGCTCGGCGCGAAGCTGGCGACCGACGGCCAGGTTCCGGGCGACCACCAGTGGGGCCACTATCCCGAAACGACGCCGCTGCACGGCTTTTTGAAGCGCAACGGCCTGCTGGACCCGGCGTATCCGCCGCTCAGGCCGTGAGATAGGTGAGACGCCTGGGACGCGAGTCGCGCCCGGCGATATTCAGGGCTCTTCAAGAGCGGCATAAGACGGCCTGATCGGTGGCCGATCCGTTGAGCGGATGTCCGGTTGATGACGACATTTCCGTTGACGGGCGGATCGGCGCCGACCATAGTGAACCTGTCCTCGCCGCGGCGCCGGCGTGCGGGGGCGCCGTTCGCGCGGCGGCCCGCGAAGTCGCTGCCGACCGGCAAGGAGGGACGGCGCATGAACGCGCCCCGGTTCACACCATCACAGCTCAGAGCACGACGATTCAGTCCGGGCTTTCTCAGGACGGCAATTCACAGCGCGCTGCGACCGCTGCGCGGCAACCCGCGCCGGACGCGTGTGATCGGCGCGGTGTGGGCGGTGCTGCTCGGCTCCACCGCGGCGCTCCTGCCGTTCGTGGCGCAGACCGCCAGCGCGGACAGCGCCGCCGGGCTCCCCGCCTGCCCGTTCTGGACGAACGCCACCCCGCCGCAGCGCAGCGTCACGCCGTGGGTGCCGCCGTTGCAGACCGCGGGCGCGGTGAACTTCTCCGGCCGGCTGCCCGCGCCCTCCGGCGTGACCGGCACGCTGTCCGGCGGGCAGGTGACCATCGCCTTCAACCGGGTGCCGGGCGCGCAGGCGTACCGGGTGTGGCGCAACGGCCAGTCGGTGGCATGGGTCACCGACTGGGGCCAGGCGGCGCTCACCGCGACGGACACCGCGCCGTGCCAGAACGCGTACTACTCGGTGGTCGCGCTCGCCGACCAGAGCGGTTCGGACGCGTCGATGGGCCAGCTGTCGGCGCCGTATCAGCTCTCTGCCGCCGGCACCGTCGTGCCCTGGCAGACGCCGGTCGGCAGCACGATCGACATGATGGTGACCTCGTACAACGACGGCGGGATGACCGCCTCCGGCTACAACGCGCAACTCGGCGTCTGCGCCGTCGACCCGCGGGTCATCCCCTGGGGCACGTACTTCACCGTGCCCGGATACGGGACCTGTTTCGCGGGCGACATCGGCACCTGGATCCAGAACGACACGGTGGACGTGTGGCTGCCCGGCTCTCAGGCGAACAACTGGGGCGTGCAGGACCGCACGGTCACGATCATCGCCAATCCGTACGGCGGCAGCGGGACGGGCTCATCGGCCAGCGCCAGCCCGAGCGCAAGCCACAGTGCCAGCGCGTCGCCAAGCGCCTCGGCGAGTCCCAGCCCGTCGGCATCGGCCAGCGCGTCCGCCAGCGCCAGTGCGACGACCCCGCCGAGCGGCGGCACGAACCTGGTGGCCAACCCCGGCTTCGAGAGCGGCGCGCTGAGCCCGTGGACGTGCGACGCGGGCACGGCCTCCGTAGTCTCCAGCCCCGTTCACTCGGGCGCCCACGCCCTGTCGATCACGCCGACCTCGTCGGACGACGCTCAGTGCTCGCAGACGGTGGCGGTGAGCCCGAACACCGCGTACACGCTCACAGCGTGGGTGCAGGGCAGCTACGCATACGTGGGTGCTGACGTACCCGGCGGCACCGGTTCGAGCACGTGGACGCCGTCCACGTCCGGCTGGAGCCAGTTGCGCACCACGATCACGACCGGCGCGAGCACGACCTCGGTGACGGTGTGGGTGCACGGCTGGTACGGGCAGCCGACGGTCGGCGTGGACGACGTGTCACTCGCGTAGCACATCAGGGTACGGACACATATGGGGCCGCGGCCCGCCCGGCGGACGTTCCACCGGACGGGCCGCGGTCGTTCAGGTCAGACAGCTGTCGGATCAGAACGGCGATCAACCGGTGAAAGCGTGGAAGATCGACGTGAACTGGAACGCGGACTGCGAGATGCCGCTGCACGTCGGGGAGACGCCGCCCGAGCAGCCGCCGTTGTCGCGGCCCTCGGACCAGAACGCCAGCCGGCCGATGTGGTTCGCCTGCGCGAACGAGAGCAGCTGCTGCGCGTCGGCGATGGTGAAGACCGGGCCGGTGTCGTTGTCGCCGATCATCGGGGTCACCCCGAGCATCGCATAGAGCTGCGCCGAGCTCAGGCTCGGCCAGATCGTGGCCATCTGGCCCTCGGTGGACTGCGCCGCCTCGATGACCGAGGTGCCCCAGTCGCCGTTCGGGGCGAAGTCCATCGTCATCGGGTTGACGATGCCGACCTGTACGCCGTGCGAGACGGCGTTCTGTAGCACCTGGACCCCGAGGGCCGGGGTCAGGCCGTAGGTCGCGGCCTGCACTTCGAGGGTGTAGCTGACCACGGTGCCCGGACGGTCGTGCTGAACCTGCGCTATCGCGGTGTTGACCATGTCGGTGTTGGTGGACGCCTCGACGTCGAAGTCGATGTGCGTGATCTTCAACGTGTCGACGACCTTCTCATAGGCCGCGGCGAGCTGCGCCGAGCTGGTGCACGTGGTCTCCAGGTAAGGGCCCTGAGCCCCGCCGAAGGAGACGGCCACGTCGCCGCCGAGCGCCCGCAGATCGTTGATCTCGCCGATGATCCGCGAGTCGGTCAGCGAGATCGTGCCGCCCCACGAGGGGTCGCAGGCCGAGGTGTCGCCGAGGACGAAGGCCAGGGTGAAGGTCTTCTGCCCGGTGGCCTGCTCGATCTGGGCCAGGGTCGGGGTGGACATGGTGATGTCGATGTACGGCGCGACGTGCCAGTTCTGGCCGCCGGGCGGGGTCACCGTGGTGGTGGGGCTCGGCGAGGGGCTGGCGCTGTGCGAGGGGCTGGCCGAGGGGCTGGCGCTGTGCGACGGCGAGGGGGACGGCGACGGGCTGCCGCTCGGCGAGTGGGTCGGCGTCGCGGACGGCGTCGGCCCGGCCGGCCCGGTCAGCGCGAAGTCGTCGCCGTAGTACGCCGCCTGCGCGTACCAGCCGTGCACGTAGACCTGGACAGAGGTCTGCGATGCCGTGGTGGTGAAGGCCACCGACAGGCTCGTGTAGCTCGTGGACGAGGTCCAGGTGCTCGCACCGCCGGTGATTCCGATGTAGGCGTACGGGCCGTCGACGTAGCCCGAGAGCGTGTAGGCGGTGTTCGGCTGGACGGAGACCGTCTGCGTGCACTGCGCGTCGTCGGATGAGGTCGGGGTGCCCGCAAGTGCGTACGAACCCGAATGAACCGGGCTTGTCACGACCGCGGCGGTGCCCGGGTCGCAGCTCCAGCCGGACAGGTTTCCGGCCTCGAAGCCGGGGTTGGCCAGCAGGTTGGCCGAAGCGGCGGTCGCGGGCGTGGCAACCGCCACGACCGTCGCGAGCCCGGCGCTGAGCAGCGCGGTCGTACCGAGCGCGGCGATGAAGCGTTTGCGGCGCGGCGTCATGGAACCTCCAAGCTGGGACCGCGATGACGCCGCTTCGCGGACGGTGGACAAGTGGCCTTCGGCAAGCAGATTGGACTAGACCACAGGGGCTGTCAAGGAAGTGCCCGGGAACCCATTGACCAACGCAGGACGCGTCTGTAACTTCCTGCTAGCATCCCGCAAAAAATCGTCATTGGCTAGTCAGACATCTTTAAGAACACTGCAATTTATCGACTAGCCGGCGACCGGCTCCACTGCGCTCTGTTCCACCGTTCACGCACCACGCCGACGAAGTCGTAACGTGCGGACGATCACGACTTCCTCGGCCCCTCCCAGCTCCCATGCCAGAGGAAGAGGATGAGAACGAGAAACGGACCCACCAGGCTGCGCACCGCCCTTACCGCGGTGGCCGGCCTGCTGGTCTCCCTGCTGCCGGTGCTGCACGCCGCGCCGGCCGCCGCGGCGGGGACCAACCTCGCGCTGGGCAAGACGGCCACGGCCAGCAGCGCCAACGGCCAGTACGTCGCCGCCAACCTCAACGACAACAATCAGGCCTCGTACTGGGAGAGCACCAACGGCTCGACGGTGTTCCCGCAGTGGGCGCAGATCGACCTCGGTGCCAGCACGCAGATCAACCAGGTCGTGCTGCAACTTCCCACCGGCTGGGGCGCGCGGACGCAGACGCTGTCGATCCAGGGCAGCACCGACGGCACGAACTTCTCCACCATCGTGGCGTCCGCCGGCTACACCTTCGACCCGACCGCCAACACCAACACGGTGACGATCAGCTTCGGCGCCACCGGCACCCGGTACGTGCGGGCGAACATCACCGCGAACACCGGCTGGGCGGCCGCGCAGCTCTCCGAGTTCCAGATCTACGGGCCGGCCGCCACGTCGGCCAACCTGGCGCTGAACAAGAACGCCACCTCCAGCGGCTACAACCAGACCTACGCGCCAGCCAACGCCGTGGACGGCAATCAGTCCACTTACTGGGAGAGCACGAACAACGCCTTCCCTCAGTGGCTCCAGGTGGACCTCGGCTCCTCGGTCGCGATCGACAAGGTCGTGTTGCAGACCCCGATCACCAACTGGGGCGCGCGCACCGAGACCCTCTCGGTCCAGGGCAGCACCGACGGCGCGAACTTCTCCGACATCGTGGCCTCGGCGAGCTACACCTTCGACCCGGCGACCAGCAGCACCGTGACGATCACCTTCAACTCGACCACCACCCGGTACGTGCGGCTGAACATCACGGCGAACACCGTCTGGCCGGCCGGCCAGATCTCCGAGTTCCAGGTCTACGGCCCGACCTCCGGCGACGTCACGCCGCCGACCGCGCCGAGCAACCTGGCCTACACCCAGTCCAGCAGCGGCGCGGTCACCCTGACGTGGGGCGCCTCGACGGACGACGTGGGCGTGACCAACTACGACGTCTACGCCAACAACACGCTGCTGACCAGCGTCCCGGGTACCGCGCTCACGTACACGGACAATCCGCCGACGACGCAGACCATCACCTACTTCGTCCGCGCCCGCGACGCGGCGGGCAACCAGTCCGCCAACAGCAACAGCGTCACCCGCACCGGCCAGAGCGCGACGCCGCCCACGGCGCCGACCAACCTGGCCTACACCTCGCCGGCCTCCGGGCAGATCAAGCTGACCTGGAGCGCGGCGACCGACGCGGTCGGCGTGACCGGGTACAACATCTACCGCAACTCGGCGAAGATCGCGTCCGTCTCCGGCAGCACCCTGACGTACACGGATTCGGTGGCTGACACGCTGACCGTCTCCTACTACGTGACGGCGACCAACGCGGCCGGACTCGAATCCTCGCCGAGCAACACGGTCACCCGCACCGGCAGCGGCGGCACCGGCACCAACCTGGCGCTGAACAAGCCGATCGACGGAACGCCGTACACGTACATCTACGCACCGGCGAACGCGAACGACGGCGACGTGACCACGTACTTCGAGGGCTCGTCGTATCCCAGCCAGCTGACGGTCCACCTGGGCGCCAACGCGAACATCACCTCCGTGGTGGTCAAGCTCAACCCGGCCACCGTCTGGGCGGCGCGCACCCAGACCATCGCGGTGCTCGGCCGCGAGCAGAGCGCGAGCACGTTCAACACGCTGGTCGCCGCGCAGAGCTACAGCTTCGACCCGAACAGCAACGCCAACACGGTGACGATCCCGGTCACCGCGACGGTCGCCGACGTCGAGCTGTCGATCACCAGCAACAGCGGCGCGCCCGGCGGGCAGGCCGCCGAGTTCCAGGTCATGGGGACCCCGGCGCCGAACCCGGACCTCACCGTCACCAGCAGTTCGTGGACTCCGTCGGCACCGGTGGAGACCGACTCGATCACCACCTCGGCGGTGGTGCAGAACACCGGCACCGCGGCCTCCGTGGCGACCGACGTGAACTTCTACCTCGGCACGAACAAGGTCGGCTCCACCACCGTCGGCGCACTCGCGCCGGGGGCGTCGCAGACCGTGTCGGCGAGCATCGGCACCCAGAGCGCCGGTTCGTATCAGCTCACGACGAAGGTCGACGAGACGCACAAGAACTTCAACCTCCAGAACAACCAGAGCTACACCAACCCGACCAACCTGGTGGTCGCCCCGGTGCAGAGCGCCGACCTGGTCGGCACGCTGGCCTGGACGCCGCCGAACCCGTCGAACGGCAACACGGTCAGCTTCACCGCGACCGTCAAGAACCAGGGCACCATCGCCACGACGAGCGGCTCGCACGGCGTGACGATGACGCTGCTCGACCAGAACAACGCCACCGTCACCACACTGACCGGCTCGGTCAGCGGGGCCATCGCGGCCGGGGCCACCGCGGCGCCGATCTCGCTGGGCTCGTGGACCGCGGTCAACGGCAAGTACACCGCGCACATGGTGCTCGCCACCGACCCGAACGAGCTGCCGATCAAGCAGCCGCACCTGACCAGCGACACGCCGATGTTCGTGGGTCAGGGCGCGAACATGCCCTACGACTCGTACAAGAGCACCGCCGGCACGCTCGGCGGCGCCGCGGCGATCGCCGGCCCGAACCGCACCATCGGCGACATCGCCGGCGAGGCGTCCGGCCGGCAGGCGGTGACGCTGAACAGCACCGGCGACTCGGTCAGCTGGACCTCGCGCGAGTCGACGAACACCTTCGTGCTGCGTTACTCGATCCCTGACGCGTCGGGCGGCGGCGGCATCAACGCCTCCCTCGACCTGTACGCCAACGGCACCCTGGTCGAACCGCTGAACCTGACCTCGCACTACGCGTGGCTGTACGGCGCGGAGACCGGTCCGGGCGACTCGCCGAGCGCGGGCTCGCCGCGGCACATCTACGACGAGTCCAGCTTCATGCTGCCGAGTTCGTATCCCCAGGGCACGGTGTTCAAGCTACAGAAGGACTCCTCGAACACGTCCCAGTACGCGATCGACTTCATGAACCTGGAGCAGGCCGCGCCGATCGCGAACCCCGACCCGGCGCACCTGATCGTCCCGGCGGGCTTCACCCAGCAGGACGTCCAGAACGCGATCAACACGGTGATCCAGGACACCACCGGCGCGCACACCGGCGTCTACCTGCCGGCCGGCCAGTACTCGCTGACCGGGCGCATCTCGGTGTACGGCCACGCGGTCAAGGTGGTCGGCGCCGGCCCCTGGTACACGCAGTTCGTCGCGCCGGCGAGCCAGACGAACACCGACACCGGCTGGGACGTGCAGTCCACCGCCAGCGGCTCGTCGTTCAGCGGGTTCGCCTGGTTCGGCAACTACACCACCCGGGTGGACGGCCCCGGCCACACCTTCCAGCTGACCAACACCTCGAACCTCACGCTCGACAACCTGTGGATCGAGCACAACGTGGTCGGCGTCTGGGGCCTGACGGCCGTGACCAACTCCACGTTCACCAACCTGCGCATCCGCGACACGCTAGCGGACGGCATCAACCTCACCAACGGCAGCCAGGGCAACCTGATCTCCAACGACGAGGCGCGCACCACCGGCGACGACAGCTTCGCGCTGTTCGCGGCGCAGGACAGCTGCGGCGGCTGCAAGGAGACCAACAACACCATCCAGAACGTGACCGCGCTGACTCCCTGGCGTGCTGCCGGAGTCGCCGTGTACGGCGGCTTCAACAACACGATCCAGAACTTCTACGTCGCGGACACGCTCTGCTACCCGGGCCTGACCGTCAGCTCGCTGAACTTCGGCTTCCCCTTCGAAGGGTTCGAGGACAGTCCGCCGACGACCATCCAGAACTTCTCCCTCGCGCGGGACGGCGGCCACTTCTGGGGCCAGCAGGCGTTCGGGGCGATCTGGATGTTCTCGGCGACGAACACCTTCACCGGGCTGCGGATCAACGACTCGACGATCACCGATCCGACCTACACCGGGATCATGTTCCAGACGGACTACGTGAACAACGTCGCGCAGGCACCGTTCCAGGACACGATCTTCACCAACACCACCATCACCGGGGCGCACGCGAACAACGACGGCTTCGGCAACGGCAAGTCGGGCTTCGGCGTCTGGGCGAACCCGCTGCCCGAGGCCGGCCAGGGCCCGCCGGTCGGCGCCGTGACGTTCAACCACCTGGTGGAGAGCAACAACGACGTCAACATCCAGAACACGACCAGCACGCTCACCATCACCGTGAATCCATGAGCATGGTGAACCCGTAGGGTTCGCCGGCTCTCACAGGTGAGCACGGGCTCCCCCGCCGCGGCGGGGGAGCCCTGTGTTTTCCGGTTCCCGATTCTGCCAAGCCGTTTCAACGTTCGACGCCGGGGCCATAGATTCAGGACAGCGGATCAGGGTACGCGCTCCGCTAGAACCGATCGCGCGACCTGGGTGGGGCATGCTGAACAAGTTCGAGTGCGTCGAGGCGGGCCGGGACCGGTGAGCGACCGGGATCTGAACGCGGACCTCGACGCCGCGCGACGCGGCGAGGAGTCCGGCATGGCCGCGCTCTGGCGGGCGCTGAACCCGCTGGTGCTGCGCTATCTGCGCGTCGTGGTGGGGCAGGCGGCGGAAGACGTCGCTTCGGAGACGTGGCTCCAGGCCGCCTACGACATCAGGAAGTTCCGCGGCGACGCGGCGGTCTTCCGGGTATGGCTGTTCCGGGTGGCCAGGCACCGTGCGCTGGAGGAGTTGCGCCGCAGCGGGCGCAGACGGGAGGATCCGTCGGGGCTGTTCGCACTCGATGATCGGGCATCGCGTGACGATCCGGCACGTGAAGTCGTTGAACGTATGGCGACTCGACGAGCGCTGCGTTTGATCGCCGATCTACCCACGAATCAGGCGGAAGCCGTGATGCTGCGGGTGGTCGTCGGCATGGACGTGGCGCAGACCGCCGCAGTCCTCGGCAGACGTCCCGGCGCGGTACGCGTGGCGGCGATGCGGGGGTTGCGCCGACTGGCCACGATGATCGACGCGGAGGACGGTATGGAAGGCGTGGAGGTCATACGGACCGACGCCGCCTCGGCGATGAAGGGGGTGGTGGCCGAATGACGCCGACGGACAACCGGGACCTGGACGCCCTCTTCGCGGCGGCCACCGCGGACGCCTTCCCGGAAGAGCGGAACGAGGAGATCCTCACCGTCGTGCTGGCGGCGTTCAACGCGGCTGGTATGGCTGAGTGCGAGCGCGCCGGCGATGCGGCGGCGGGCGAACGCCGCACACGGGCGCGACGCGGCAGAACCCCGGTGATCGTCAGATGCGCCGCGATGCTCTTCGTCGCCGCAGGCGGCGGCGTGGTGGCGGCGAGCGCCGGGATCCTGCCGGCGTCGGCTCAGTCCCTGGCCCACCAGTTCCTCGGCGGCATCGGGATACCGGCGCCGAATTCCAACGGCACGTCGCAGGGTGGCGCGGCGTTTTCGCCGATGCCGACCGCGTCGTCGACGTCGACGAGCCACGTGCTGTCCCGGGCGAGAGGCGTGGCGACCACGCCGGACGGCTCCGCGACTTCTTCGGCGATGGACTCGACGCTGCGGGGCCTGTGCAGCGAGGTGATCGGCAGCGGCAACTCCTGGCAGGGCTCGCTGAGCGATCAGGATCTGGCGCTGTTGACCGCCGCGGCTGGCGGTGACAAGAAGATCGTGCCCTACTGCGCCCATCTGTCGGCCCCGGCACAACAGCCTTCGACGACGCCCCCTGATGATTCGGGCACCGCATCTAGTTCGCCGAGTGACGGCACGCCCGGTGACAAGGGCTCGAACGGCGCCTCGGCGAACGCGAACACCTCGGACGGCAGCCCGAACCCGAACTCGTCCGGCAACGGGAGCGGCGACAACGGCGGCGGAAGTGGGGGCGGCAACGGCACTGGGAGCGGAAGTGGCGGTGGAAGTGGGAGCGGTAGCGGAAGTGGGGGCGGAGGCGGCGGCAGCAGTGGTCACGACGGATCTGTGAACCCCGGCGACCTGAGCCTCAGCCCGACTCCCAGCCCGAGCCCCGGCCCGACGCAGTAACGTCCTCGCAGCCTTCGATGCGGCCACCGCGACGCACGTCCGTGTAAGGGAAAGCCATATAGCGGAAGGCGCTGGGCGGGTGTAACGGAATTCGCGCTTCGGGTCCCTGTTATACGTGTGAGGCGACTGCCCGGGGCGTGCCCGAACACTCCACGGCGGCACCTTGCAGGGCCTGCGGCGCCGGAACCCT
>NZ_DASYZI010000183.1:0-30754 GCF_035946395.1 Actinocrinis sp. | reverse complement strand
CGGTCCAGCAAGCCGTTCACGAACTGCGGGGACTCCGCGGTGGAAAGCTCCTGCGCCAGGGTGACCGCCTCGTCGATCGCGACCACTTCGGGGATGTCGGTGCCCCACAACAGCTCGAACAGGCCGAGACGCAGCAGGTTGCGATCCACGGCCGGCATCCGGTCTATGGGCCAGCCGATCGAGTAGGTCTCGATCAGCGAATCGATCCGCTCGATGTGATCGACGACCCCGGTGACCAGCTCTATCGTGTACTCGCCGATGCGCGGGTCGGTGTCCTGCGGGGTCATCCGCGCGGACCTGGCGACCCGGTCGGCCAAGACGTGCTTCGGATCCACACCCTTCAGGTCGGCCTCGAACAGCACTTCGAGGGCGCGCCGACGCGCCTTGCTCCTGGTCGCCACGTCAGCTGTTGATCCGGCCGAGGTACTTCCCGTCGCGGGTGTCCACCTTGACCTTCTCACCGGT
This sequence comes from Actinocrinis sp., assembly GCF_035946395.1. Taxonomy (NCBI): domain Bacteria; kingdom Bacillati; phylum Actinomycetota; class Actinomycetes; order Catenulisporales; family Actinospicaceae; genus Actinocrinis; species Actinocrinis sp. The sequence goes on along the minus strand of NZ_DASYZI010000183.1, from coordinate 30,289 downwards.
GGAGATGAACAGCGGGACCTGGATCTCGTAGCCGGTCTCCACCGTGGCCGGCTTGGTGCCACCGGTCGAGCGGTCGCCCTGTAGGCCGGGCTCGGTGTAGGTGATGATCAGCTCGACGGCCGCAGGCAGCTCGACGTAGAGCGGAACGCCGTCGTGCGTGGCGACGGTCGCCTCGGCGCTCTCCAGCAGGAAGTTCGCGGCGTCACCGACGGTCTCGGCCGGAACGTTGAGCTGGTCGTAGGTGTCCGTGTCCATGAATACGAAGCCGGTCGGCTCCTTGTACAGGTACTGCATCGTGCGCTTGTCCACGTTGGCCGTGTCGATCTTGATGCCGGCGTTGAAGGTCCGGTCGACCACCTTGCCGGTCAGCACGTGCTTGAGCTTGGTGCGCACGAACGCCGGGCCCTTGCCGGGCTTGACATGCTGGAACTCCACGACGTTCCACAGCTCGCCGTCGAGGTTGAGGGTCATGCCGTTCTTGAGGTCGTTGGTCGTGGCCACGGCCGGGTGACTCCTAGCTTGAAATAAGTCTGATTGGCGAGCGACAAGTCTACCGGTCGGCAAGTGCGGCGATCACAGCGCCGGCCGGGGCGGACCGGATGTGACTGCGTGGCGGGTGTGGCTTTCAGCGAGAGACTTCGGCGTAGGCCGCGGCGAGCAGCTGGGGATCGGGCGCTTCCAGGACGGTGGGTTTGGCCAGACCCTGGAGCACGATGAAGCGGAGGCGGTCGGCGCGGGCCTTCTTGTCGATCCGCATGGTTTCGAGCAGCTTCGGCCAGGCTGACGCGTCGTAGGACAGCGGGAGACTCAGGGCACTGAGAAGTTCGCGGTGGCGATTGGCGGTCGGCTCGTCCAGACGGCCGGTCAGGCGGCCGAGTTCGGCGGCGAAGAGCATGCCGACCGAGACCGCCGCGCCGTGACGCCACTGATAGTGCTCGTTACGCTCGATGGCGTGGCCGAGGGTGTGGCCGTAGTTGAGAATCTCGCGCAGGCCGGACTCCTTGAGGTCGGCCGAGACGACGTCGGCCTTGACCTGCACCGCGCGGCGGATCAGCTCGTGGGTGTGCGGCCCGCTGGGAGCCTTTGCGGCTTCGAGGTCTGATTCGATCAGGTCGAGGATGACCGGATCGGCGATGAAACCGCACTTGACCACCTCGGCGAGGCCGGCGACGTAATCGTCGTGCGGCAGCGTCTCCAGGGCCGTGAGGTCGCACAGGACGCCTGCGGGTGAGTGGAAGGCTCCGACCAGGTTCTTGCCCTCAGCGGTGTTGATGCCGGTCTTGCCGCCGATCGCGGCGTCGACCATGCCGAGCAGGGTGGTCGGGACCTGCACGACGCGCACGCCGCGCAGCCAGCTGGCCGCGGCGAATCCGGCCAGGTCGGTGGTCGCGCCGCCGCCGACACCAACGATCGCGTCGGTTCGGGTGAAGCCGGACTGGCCGAGCACGGACCAGACGTGGGCGAGCACCTGGACGGATTTCGCCTCCTCGGCGTCGGGGACCTCGATGGTGACGGCCTCGTAGAGCACGTCGAGGTCGGCGCGGACGGCCTCGGCGGTGGCGGCGAGCGTCTTCGGATGGATGATCGCGACCCGGGTGGGCTTGTCGCCCAACAGCCCCGGCAGCTTACTGAAAAGGCCGGTGCCGATGACGACGTCGTACGGGCTTTCTCCGCCGACGGCGATGGTCGTCGTGTCTGTCACTCGGGCAGCTCCTTGACGATGAGTGCGGCGACTTCGTCGGGCGCGAGGCCGACGGTGGAGACGGTGACCGTGGCCACCTGCTCGTAGAGCGGCCTGCGTTGCGCGAGCAACTGGGAGAGCTGGCCGCGCACGTTGCCGAGCAGCAGCGGCCTGGCGGTGTTCAGGCCGACGCGGCGAGCCGCCTCGGCGCTGTCGACTTCGAGGTAGACGACGTACTGGCCGCCGAGCGCGGCCTGCGTCTCCGCGCGGATCACCGCCCCGCCGCCGAGCGAGAGGACGCCGTCGTGCGAGTCGATCGCGGCGCGCACCGCCTCGGACTCCAGTTCGCGGAAGTACTGCTCGCCCTTCTCGACGAACAACTGGGCGATCGGCATGCCGGTGATCGCCTCGACATCGGCGTCGGTGTCGCGGAAGGGCACCGCGAGTTGGCTCGCGAGCAGCTCGCCGATGGTGGTCTTACCGGAGCCGGGGGCGCCGACCAGAATGATGCGCGGGCTCACCGCAGCACCTCCAGACCTCGGGACCGGACGTCGGCAAGGTACGCGTCGAGGTTGCGGGTGGTCTCGGCGACCGAGTCGCCGCCGAACTTCTCCAGGAGGGCTTCGGCCAGGACGAGACCGACCATGGCTTCGGCGACGATTCCGGCGGCGGGGACGGCGCAGACGTCGGAGCGCTGGTGATGCGCGGTCGCGGACTCGCCGGTCGCGGTGTCGATGGTGGCCAGCGCACGCGGAACGGTCGAGATCGGCTTCATCGCGGCACGCACGCGCAGCAACTCGCCGGTGGACATGCCGCCCTCCGTACCGCCGGAGTGGCCGGTGCGGCGGCGGACGCCGGCCTGTCCCGAATGAGACTGCCCGGGGTCCATCTCGTCCTGGGCGAGGGAACCGCGGATCTCGGCGAGCGTGAAGCCGTCGCCGAGTTCGACGCCCTTTATCGCCTGGATGCTCATCAGGGCGGCGGCCAGGCGCGCGTCGAGACGCCGGTCCCAGTGCACGTGGCTGCCGAGACCCGGCGGCAGGTTGAAGGCGAGTACCTCGACAACGCCGCCGAGGGTGTCGCCGGCCTTGTGGCAGGCGTCGATTTCGGCGACCATCGCGGCGCCGGTCTCGGGGTCGAGGCAGCGGACCGGGTCGGCGTCGATGCGGTCGAGGTCGGCGGGGGTCGGCAGCAGGCCGTCGGGGACGGCGACCGGGCCGAGGCGAACCACGTGCGAGACGATTCGGATCCCGGCGGCCTGGTCGAGGAACGCTCGGGCCACGTCGCCGAGGGCGACCCGGGCGGCGGTCTCCCGTGCGCTGGCCCGTTCGAGGACTGGCCGGGCGTCGTCGAAGCCGTACTTCTGCATGCCCGCCAGATCGGCGTGGCCGGGCCGCGGCCGGGTCAGCGGGGCGCTGCGGGCCTGACCGGCGCCGGAGGCGGAGAACTCGGCCGAGCCGGGCTCGACCTCGTCCAGCGCGGCAGGGCCGGCCACCGGGTCGGCGGCCATCACCGACTCCCATTTCGGCCACTCGGAGTTGCCGATCCGGACGGCCACCGGACCGCCCTGAGTCAACCCGTGCCGGACGCCGCCGAGAAACGTCACCTCGTCCTGCTCGAACTTCATCCGGGCACCGCGGCCGTAGCCGAGCCGCCGCCTGGCCAGTGCGTCCGAGACCGCCTTGGTGGACGTGCGCACGCCCGCCGGCAGCCCCTCGACGACCGCGACCAGGGCGGGACCGTGCGATTCCCCTGCGGTGAGCCAACGCAACATGCCCCGATCATCCCACGGTGCACTCAGCACCTCGTCGCTTCGTCCACAAGCCGGGATATCGTCCGTTAAAAGGAAGAAGTGATCGTCTGAGCTACCTCCGGTTACCGCGCGGCTACTTCCGAGTCATTTGCACGGCTTAGGGTACGGCGATGGTTGCACAATCAGACTCGGCTGCGGGACGAGCCGGGTGGATCGGTTTTCTGTCCGACTACGGGCTGTCCGACGGCTTCGTCGGCATCTGCCACGGCGTGATCGCGACTCTCGCACCGGCGGTGCGAGTGATCGACGTGAGTCACGACGTGCCGCCCGGTGACCTACGCCGGGGGGCGGCACTGCTTGCGCAGGCCGCGCCTTATATGCCGGCCGGGGTCCTGCTCGCGGTGATCGATCCGACGGTGGGCAAGAAGCGGCGCAGCCTGGTGATCCAGGCGGGCCGGACGTATCTGGTCGGCCCGGACAACGGGCTGCTGATGCCGGCCGCGCGAGCACTGGGTGGGGCGAGCGCGGCGTTCGAGGTGACGACTCCTGAGGTCATGCGCCAGCCGGTCTCCGCGACCTTTCACGGACGGGATGTCTTCGCGCCGGTGGCGGCGCGGCTGGCGACCGGCATGTCGCCGACACGGGTCGGTTCGGCGGTGCCGGTGGACGACCTCGTGCACCTGTCGGAGCCGGTGGCGCGGCTGACGGCGCATCGGTTGGAGGGTGAGGTTCTCACGATCGACCGGTTCGGTAACGTGCAGACCTCGCTTCCGGCGGCGCTGTTACGTGACGGGGGGCTGCGTGAGGGCGAACTACTGCGGCTGCACTGCCGGACCGGCGAGGTGCGCGTGCCGTTCAACCGGACGTTCGCCGACGTGAAGCTCAGCGAACCGGTCGGATACATCGACTCGGCCGGGTTGTTCGCGCTGGCGCTGAACGGGAAGTCGGCATCGGCGAAGTACGACCTGCGACCCGGCGACCCGGTGGCGTTGCGCTTGGAGGCGTGACGCTGGTTGTCAGGGTGACACTGGTCGGAGCGGCGACACTGTGCGTTGATTCACAGGCAACGGCCGCGACACCCGGCCGGTGCACAATAGATCACGGTAGGAACGGCGTGAGGCAACGAGGCCCGGTCGAAGAAGAAACCTCATTCAACCGGCGCCCCGGGGGCGGTGCCTCGCCATCGCCTGTCGGGCGACCGATCGACGATTGCGGCCCGCGGGCCGGATCCGACCGATGGAGCCCTTTGATGCGCAAGACCCCTTTCAGCACGATCGACATCATCTCGGTACTGCTCGGCGACGCCGACACGGGCAGCGGCGCGCCGCGTCCGCTGCCCGGCCACGTCGAGGACCGGCTCGCCTCGATGGGCGAGGGTGGCGGCAAGGCGAGCCGTCGGCGGTCCACGCGTCGCCGGCAAGGCTGACAGAGCACTGTATCGGCATAGCAGTGCTTTGATTCTTCTGTAACGCTGTGCGGTCGCGTTCCGGGGTTTGCGGGGCGCGGCCGCACGGTGGGAGACTGGCGCGTCCCACGACGCAGTGTTCGACTTCGAGGAGTGGGGATGAGTCAGGGCGGGCCGCGGTTCCCGGTGGCCCGGGTCTTCGACGGGATGAAGCCGGACGGCAGTCCGCTGGTCTCGCGCCCGAATCTCGATCCACGGGAGATTCCCGCGCTGATCGCTTACCTCACGCGCGCGACGGTGGTGCTGTCCGCTCCGGGGACGACGCGTGACGAACTCGTCTCCGGCGCACCTGGCAGCGTGCCGCGGGCATTCCACACCGACGGCACGTGGGTGTGGCCGGCGGCCGTCGGGTACTACCTGAGCTGTCATCGGCTCCCGCCGCAGACCGAACTGCTGGCACATATTCGAGCCCGTAATCACATGCTCGGGCCGGTGCAGCCGGAGGTCGCCCGGGATGCCGCGGCGCAGGTCATGGCGGAGCTCAGAGCACAGTCTCAGCAGAAACAACCGCAGCCACGACCACCTCAGCCTCCGGCGCCGACCGTGGCGGGTCTGCCTGCGTTCAGCGCGGCTTTCAACGCGGCGGGGAATCGGCACGCCGCATGGGTCGCCGAGCAGCTTGAGACGTTCCTCGCGTTCCTTCCGCTCGGCGACTGGTCCGTCGACCACGCGACTCGCCGCTACCGCCAGTCCGGGCGGGACCTCGCCGTGGACGGACTCGGCACGCTTTCCCCGGCGGGCGTCTGGACGTGGGCATGGGCGGACTCTGCGACGTGGGGACAGAACGCTGCGATCGCCGAACGGTCGCTGCGCCTGCGCGCGCTCGGTGAGCGGGACGGCATCGCCGAACTCGTCACGCCGAGGTTCGGGCTCGCAGGCATCGAGGACGCGCCGGAGAGTCCGCAGGACGCCGCCGAGATGATCGCGTGGACGGCGATGGGACTGCTTGAAGCGCGCGGGTACATCGGCCACAGCGCGACTGAGGACGGCGGCGGCGGGCGAATCTACTACGTGGTCTGCGATGCGGGCGTCCCGGCCGCGACGCCTCGGCTCGACGCCGTGCCCGGAGTCGTGATGGAGGGTGCTGCGACGTTCGGCGAGGACGCGGCAGACTGCGTGCTCGGATACGTCGAGCACCATGGCTGGGACTGGAGCCGGGTACCGGACGGCATCGTGGTGGCGGCGCAGGGGATCGGGTCGTTCACCGCCGAGTTCTCAGGTGACGGCGAGCTGACGCGAGTTTCTGTGCACATGTGAGGCACGGCGCGCGGTACGCGGCAGGTATGCGTGTACGTGACAGTGATACGTGCGAGCAGGGCTGGCGGCGGCAATCAGCGTTCGTTGAGTGCGGCGACTCCGGCGGCACGCATCGCGGCGACCACCGCAGGACGCTGCGTCGACTCGGCGCCGGTCATCAACTCGACCTGTAGCGCCGCTTGGTGGATCAGCAGATCCAGACCGCCGAGCACGACGCCGCCCGCACGCTCCCAGGCTGCGGCGAGCGGCGTCGGCCATGGATGGTAGAGCACGTCGAAGAGCGTGCCGACCGGTTTGGTCACCGATTCGACCAACTCGTCCGCGGCACCCTTAGGCGTCGTATTCACCACGAGCGGGGCTTCCAGGCTTTCCCCGACCTGAGTCCACGGGTTCACGTACAGCTCGATCCCGGATCGCTCAGCCGTCTGGATCAGTTGCTCCGCTCGGCTAGGCGTACGTACGTAGACGTGGACCGGGCCGCCGTGCACGATCGACGCCAGCGCCGCGATGGCCGACGCGGCTGTGGCGCCTCCGCCGAGAACAGCAGCGGCGTCCGCGCCGGTGATGCCGCGTTCCGCGAGGGCGGCGACGATGCCGGGTACGTCCGTGTTCTCGCCGCGCCGCGTGCCATCCTCGGCGAACAGCACGGTGTTCACGGCCTCGACCGCGAGTGCCACCTCGCTGACCTCGGCGAGCAACGGGATGACGGCGCGCTTGAGCGGCATGGTCAACGACAGACCGCACCACACGGCTGCGTCAATGCGATCCAGGAAGCCGGGCAGCGCGACCTCGTCCACGTCGAATGCGTCGTAGCTGCGGCCGGTGAGACCGAGCCGCTGGTACGCGGCCCGGTGCAACACCGGTGAGAGCGAGTGCCCGATCGGCGATCCGAGGACCGCCGCCCGGCTTCCGGTCATCAGCGCGACCCGCACAATCCCTTGTACTTCGCGCCGAGTTCCTGCCACTGCGTGTTGGTCGCCGCGTACTGGACGCCGTCCGGCGTGGCGCAGAAGTAGAAGTAGTTGTTGGCGCGGTTCGGGTTCAGCGCGGCGTCGACCGACGGCTGGTCGGGGTTGTCGATCGGGCTCGGCGGCAGGCCCTTTATACCGTAGACGCTGGTGTTGTACGGGTTCGTCGCGTCCCTGTTGTCCGGCACGGTGCCGGCGTTGCCCATGCCGTACAGCGTCGAGGTGTCGAAGCCGAGGTGGGCGAACTGCATCGGGTTGTTGAACCGGTTGAACACCACTCCGGCGATCTTGTTCAGGTCGGCCGTGTTGGTCCCCGCCTCGGCGCGCGCCAGCGAGGCGATGATCAGCAGCTTGTACTCGGTCACGCCGAGCTTGGCCGCCTGGTTGGCCACGTCCTCCTGGCTGAAGACGGCCATCTGGTCGTCCACCATCTTCTTGAGCAGATCGGTCGGCGCCTTGAAGTCGGTCAGGACGTACGACTCCGAGGCGATGAAACCCTCGATGTGGGCGTACGGGAACTTCGGCCCCGGCTGCCCGGTGTCCCAGGACGGCAGGTCGATCTTGCCGCCGGCGATCGCGGAGCGGATGTCGGCGTCGGACCAGCCGGTCTTGGACTCCAGCGAGGCGAAGATCTGCGCGGCGCGCTCGCCGCCGTAGGTGATCAGCTGGGACTTGCTGTCCTTGTTCTTCGGGTCGAGCAGGTCCGCGATGGCCGCGGCGGCGCTGACGCCCTGCGGGAGCAGGTAGGTGCCCGCTTGTATGTTGGCGCACTGCGGGTTGGCGTTGCAGGCGTCGGTGAAGGCGCGCTGGCTCTTGACGATCCCGGAGCTGAAGAGCAGGCCGCCGATGGTCCGCCCGCCCGAACCGGTCGGGATGTTGACGGCCACCTTCGCGCCGGTTCCGGTGGTCGAGACGTAGTCGGGCGCCGGGCCGTACTTGGCCTGGTACCACTGGACGCCCTTGTAGCCGCCGTAACCGAGGCCGCCGGCGATGACCAGGAACGCGATGAACACGGCGAGACAGTTGCGGCCGCGCTTCTGCTTGAGCTTGCGGCCGCGCCCCGAGCCGGGCTCGTCGTCCCCGTCGAGCAGGGTGAAGCGCTCACCGTCTTCATCGTCGAGTTCCGTGCCGGCGCGTCGGCGTGAGCGCCCGGCCGTCGGGCTCTCGGCACGGCTGCCGGCCTCGCCGCCATAGGCGGGTGCTCGGCGGGAGTTGCGCGATGGGAACTCGTCGTCGTCATCGTTCTCGTACGGCGCGTAACCGCTCGGCGCTCCACCAGCGGGGCCGGCGGGGTTGCCGGCGCGTCGACGCCCATACGCACCCCCGGGCTGCCCTTGGGGCTGTCCCTGCGGATTGGCCGGACCACGGCCGGGCACGCCCGGAGCAACAGCCGGGTAGCTGCCAGTCGAGTAGCCGCTGTTGGTCGGATATGACCCGCTGCTCTGGCGGGGGTCGCGCTCGGCGGTCGGGTAGCTACCGGTCGAGTAGCCATCGCGCGCTCCCGGCGCGTAACCACCTGCATTGGGGTCACGGGCAGGCCGCGCATGGCCGCCCGACGAATACGGGTCGGACGCGTACGGATCGGACTGGGACGCGTACGCGTCCGTCGAGTAAGAACCGGTGCTGTACGAACCTGACGCGTACGGGTCCGCTGAGGGTGGTTGTTGGGGCTGAGCGCGGCGAGGGTAAGGCGTCTGCGGCTGCTGGCCTTGCTGCGGGTAAGCCTGCGGTGCCGTGTAACCCTGTTGTCCCGTACTCCAATCCTGCGCACTGGAGTTCGGCGCGGCAGGACGCTGTCCGAGTTCGTCGTAGTACGATGACTGCGGTTGCGCAGAGTAATCCTGCGGATACTGATTCGACTGGTATGGGTCCTGAGGGTACTGCTGCGCGTACTGACCAGGTTGCCCTTGGGCTGCCCTGCGTCCTCGGCCATGCGTTGAGCCGGGCACGGGCTCCTGAGATTCGCCGTACCAACCGTCGTCGCTCAAGCCTCGAACTCCTTACCCGGGGCGTGGGGCACGACGTCGTCGTCGGCCTGGGACAGGTGGCCGGGCGGCCTACCGGACGCGCGCTCGGCGTCGAGCGCGTTCTGCAGGATCACCACCGCGGCGGCCTGATCGACCACCGTCCGGGTCCTGCGTCCTCGAACACCCGACTCGCGTAGTCCACGGGTCGCGGTGACTGTTGTCAACCTCTCGTCGACCAGCCGCACGGGAATAGGCCGAATTGTCCCGGCGAGTCGTCCGGCGAACACCCGCGCTTTCATCGCGGCCGGCCCCTCGCTGCCGGACAGCGAGCGGGGCAGACCCACGACGGCTTCGACGACCTCGTACTCGGCCGCCAATGCCGCGAGGCGGGCGAGGTCTCCCTCGCCTGCCTTGACCGTCTCCAGCGGTGTGGCCAGCATGCCGTCCCGGTCACAGACCGCTACACCGATCCGGACCGCTCCGACGTCGACACCCAGCCTTCTTCCCGACCTCACCGCTCTCCCAGTTCGTTCCAGTCGCCGGTCGTTCCAACTCGCCGGATCCGCCGTCCGGACGAACTCTTCGTTTCGCCCGGTTCGGCCGATCCGGCGATCGCCTTCGCGGCAGCCTACGCCGGCACCGCCGCGGCGATCTGTCGGCGGACAGCTTCCAGCGCCTCGTCGAGCGCGCCGACGTCGGTACCGCCGCCCTGCGCGACGTCGTCCTTCCCGCCGCCTCCGCCACCGAGCGCCTGCGCGGCGGTCTTGGCGAGCGCTCCGGCCTTCAGGCCATGCTCCCGTGCCGCCTCGTTGGTCGCCACCAGGACGAGCGGGCGCTCTCCGGCGGCGCTGCCGAGCGCGATGACGGCGGGCCGGGAACCTAGCCGGCCGCGCACGTCGAATGCGAGCTTACGCAGATCGTCAGCGGTCGTGCCGTCCGGCGCGCGGTGCCCGACGAAAGCGACGCCGTGGACGTCGAGCGGGTTCCCGGCCAGCTCACCCGCGACTGCGAGCACCTGGCCGGCCCGCAGGGACGCGATCTCCTTCTCCGCATCGCGCAGCTTGCCGATGATGCCCGAGATGCGCTCGGGCAGGTCGTCGGGCCGCGCCTTGACCAGATCGGACACCTGAGCGAGCAGCACGTGCTCACGGGCGAGGAAGTTGTACGCGTCCGTGCCGACAAGTGCCTCGACGCGACGCACGCCCGCGCCGATGGACGACTCGTGCAGCAGCTTGACCAAGCCGAGGCGGCCGGTGTTCGCAACGTGCGTACCTCCGCACAACTCGTGCGCCCACTCGCCCACGGACACGACGCGCACGCGGTCGCCGTACTTTTCACCGAAGAGGGCCATCGCGCCCATCGCCTTGGCTTCGGGCTGCGACATGATCTGCGCGGTGACTGCCAAGTCGTCGACAAGGACCGTGTTGACCATCTGCTCGACGTCCGCCAACACCGACTGCGGGACCGCCTGCGCATGCGCGAAGTCGAAGCGGAAGCGTCCAGGCGAGTTCTCCGACCCGGCCTGCGTCGCAGTCTCGCCGAGCAGTTCGCGGAACGCGCGGTGCACCATGTGAGTCGCGGTGTGCGCGCGTGAGATCGCCTGACGGCGCGTCACGTCGACGACTGCCTCGGCGGGCTGACCGATCGTCACGTCTCCGTCACGGACAACTGCGCGGTGCACGATCAGGTCGCCGACCGGCTTCTGCACGTCCAGCACCTCGACCAGCGCGCCGTTGCCGAGCCGGATCAGGCCGTGGTCGGCGAGTTGTCCGCCGCTCTCCGCGTAGAACGGCGTGCGATCGAGCACCAGCTCGACCTCGTCGCCCGTGCCTGCTTCCGCGGCGACCGCGCCGCCGACGAGCAGGCCGCGGACGGTGGCCTCGGAGGTGGTCTCGCCGTAACCGGTGAACTCGGGCGAGCCGGTGCCGTCGTACAGTTCCCGGTACGCCGACAGGTCCGCGTGGCCGGTCTTCTTCGCCTTCGCGTCCGCCTTCGCACGCTGCTTCTGCTCGGCCATCAGTCGGCGGAAGCCGTCCTCGTCCACGCTCAGGCCCTGCTCGGCCGCCATTTCGAGGGTCAGGTCGATCGGGAAGCCGAAGGTGTCGTGCAGCTGGAACGCGTCCGCCGCCGCGAGCTGCTCACGACCCTGGTTCTTGGTGCTGCTGACAGCGGTGTCGAAGATGTTGGTGCCGGTCTTGAGCGTCTGTAGGAAGGACTCCTCCTCGCCGACCGCGACCGCGTCGATGCGCTTGTAGTCGGCGACCAGCTCAGGGTACTGCGGACCCATCGCCTCAACCGCCGAGGCGACGAGTTCATGCACAGTCGGCTGGTGCGCACCGAGCAGGCGCATGTTACGGACCGCGCGGCGCATCATGCGGCGCAGCACGTAACCGCGTCCCTCGTTGCCCGGTGTCACACCGTCGCCGATGAGCATCGTCGCGCTACGGATGTGGTCGGTGATGACGCGCAGGGCGATGTCGCTCTTCTGGTCCTTGCCATAGAGCGCGCCGGTCAGCTGCGCCGCCTTGTCGAGGATGACCCGCGAGGTGTCGATCTCGTAGAGGTTGTCCACGCCTTGGAGTACCGCGGCGAGCCGTTCGAGGCCGAGCCCGGTGTCGATGTTCTTCGAGGGCAGCTCGCCGAGGATCGGGAAGTCGCCCTTGCCGGTGCCCTCGCCGCGCTCGTACTGCATGAAGACCAGGTTCCACAGCTCCAGGTAGCGCTCGCCGTTGACCGCGGGGCCGCCCTCGACGCCATAGGCCGGGCCGCGGTCGTAGTTCAGCTCGGAGCAGGGGCCGCAGGGTCCGGGCACGCCCATGGACCAGAAGTTCTCCTCCATGCCGAGGCGCTGGATGCGCTGTTCCGGCAGGCCGATCTCATCGCGCCAGATCCCGTACGCCTCGTCGTCGTCCAGGTAGACGGTGGCCCAGATCCGGTCCCCGTCGAGGCCGTAGCCGCCGTCCGCGACCGAGCTGGTCAGCAGCTCCCAGCCGTAGGTGATCGCGCCTTCCTTGAAGTAGTCGCCGAAGGAGAAGTTTCCGCACATCTGGAAGAAGGAACCGTGCCGCGTCGTCTTGCCGACCTCGTCGATGTCGAGCGTGCGCACGCATTTCTGCACCGAGGTGGCGCGCGGCGCCGGCGGGGCCTGCTGGCCGAGGAAGTACGGCTTGAACGGGACCATGCCCGCGTTGACCAGCAGCAGGGTCGGGTCGGCGGCGATCAGGGAGGCGGACGGGATCTCGGCGTGTCCGCGCTTGACGAAGAAGTCGAGCCAGCGGCGGCGGATTTCTGCGGAGTCCATCGGTCCAATACCTCTCGGAACGGTCGGTCGGTGCCCGGCAGGCCGCCGGGCAGGTGTCAATTGTCGCAGCGAGCGGACCGGGGGTTGCCCCATTTAATGCGCGGTCGATACGCGTACGCGGTCAGCGATGCCCTGACGCTCGGCGCACTGCCCTAACTAGTCCTCGGGACCAGCGTCCTTGGCATCGACTCCGAGCACGCGGTAAAGCTCGAACTCACGCTCAGCCGCCGCCGACCGCACGTCGTCGGCGAAGTCCTGAATAGCTCCGCCGATCGCGCCGGGCAGTCCGCCCGCGCCCTGTGCGATACCCGCGGGGCTGAACTTCCGCAGTGCCTTGGACGCCCTGGTGAAAACCAGGACACCCGCCGTCGCGCCGAGCGCGACCCAGAACAACCGCTTGCCCATCGCAGCGCCTTTCCGTCTCAGCCCTTCTTGGCCTTGCGCTCGGCCTTCAGCTCCGCGCGCACCCTCTTCTCGACCTCGTTCTTGCGTCGGTTGGCCAGCGCGCTGCGCACTCCGTAGGAGAACGCCGCGGCCTTGATCATCGGCCCGCCGACGGTGGCGGAGAAGGTCGAGGCGAGCGCCGAGGCGTTGCCTGAGACGTTGGCCACGTTCTCGGTGATCGTGTCCACCCGGCTCAGCTGCTGGTTGGCGGTCACCACAGTGGTAGTGACCTCGCCGAGCAGCGGGACGGTCTGGTCGGCGATCCCGGCGACCAGCTTGCGGGCCTCCTTCAGGACCTCGGCGAGCCGCAGCAGGACGAAGCACAGGAAGATGACCCCGATCGCGAAGAAGATCGCGAATACGAGTCCGACGACTGCTCCTGCCGACACCTTGGGATCCATCCCTTCGTGCTGTCTGCCCGTCGGCCCAGACACTATCGTGTTTCGGCGCTTCAACCGGGACCGCGGGCAGGGCGACGAGGCCTTCAAACGTGGCCGGGGTAACGATCCGTCAGCCGTCGTGCATCGGGCGCGTGAGATGGAGCCGGATCGCGTCACGTAGCGCGCTCTCCAAGGCGGCGGGTTCGGCGGAGGCGATGGGTTCGAGCCCGAGCAGATAACGGGAGACGATCACGCCAAGCGTCTGCGACATCACCAGCGCGGCACGCAGTTCGGCGTCGGGATCGTCAGCCAGCGCGGCCATGATCGGCGGTTTGATCTGCTGCTCGAAGATCCGCTGGACCTGGCCGATCGCCTCGCGGTGGGTGACCGCGGTGCGGATGAGCAGCCGCTCGACTTCGTTCGCGCCCCCCTCCCAATGCTCGACGAACGTGTGCGCATACTCCTGCGCGAGCCGCACGGGTTCGGCGGCCGTGGACTTGTGCAGCGCGAGGTCTACCGCGGCACTGGCTTCGAAGAGTTCCGCCTTGCTCCCGTAGTAACGGATGACCATGGAGGCGTCGATGGCCGCGTCGGCGGCGATGGCGCGGATGGTGGCCTTCTCGTAGCCGTCGGCGGCGAAGCGGGCTCGCGCGGCGGCCAGGATCGCGGCACGGGTCTGGGCCGAGCGGTCGGTGAAGCGCCGACCGGGTGGCGGTTTGCCGTGCGTTGCCTCGTCCATGCTCTTCCCTTCCGTGCTTGCACTTTCCGGCGGTTGCGCTCCATACATGGGTCCATCATTGTTGGCCAACGAGCGTTGTCAAATGGAGAACACTCGCCGGCGTCGGTGTCGTCTGGCACGATTCGTCCTGGAGGTAGCCGACAGCCATGCACTTGGACCCTTACCGCGCCGTGCTGCGCATCCCCGGCATGCGGCTGTTCATGCTCGTCGCGCTGATCGCCCGAATACCGGCGACGGCGACGATCACCGCGCTCACGCTCAGTGTCGTGCTCGACCGGCATCTCGGTTATGGCGCGGCCGGCGCGGTCACCGCGGCGTTCACGGTCGGGCTCAGCGCCGGTTCGCCGCTGCTCGGCCGGGCCGTGGACCGACGCGGACCACGGCCGGTGATGTGGGTGACGGGCTCGGCCGCGTTGGCGTTCTGGAGCACGGCGCCGTTGCTGCCTTTCGGAGCGCTGATCCCGGCGGCAGTGGTCGGCGGCGCCTTGCAGGTGCCGATTTACGCGCTGGTGCGCCAGTCGCTGGCTGCCCGCGTGCCCGAGGAACACCGTCGCCAGGCGTTCTCGCTCGACTCGATGGCGGTGGAAGTCAGCTTCATGGTCGGCCCGGCGCTCGCGGTCCTGATGCTCACTCAGATGACCGACGGGTCTTTGGCACTGCGCATGATCGGCGTGGCTCTGGCCGGCTCGGCGGCGGCGTTGTGGGCGTACAACCCGCAGGTCACCACGCACGGCATGACGCCCAGGCCCCGGCCGCCGCGCAGCAGTTGGTTGCGGCCGAACTTCCTGCTGACGCTGTGGGTGATCGCCGGGGCGACCACGGTGCTGTCCGGAACCGACGTCTCGATCGTGGCCACCTTGCGAGCGCAGGGTCAGGTCGAGTGGGCGGGCGCGACGATCGCCCTGTGGTGCGCCGCGTCGTTGGTCGGCGGCTTCGTCAACGGCGCGATGCCCCAGCCGCTCGGCATGCTCACGCTGATGCTGCTGTTGGGCGCGACGACGATACCCGCCGGATTGGCGCACGACTGGCCGTTGCTCTCTCTCGCGCTCATCCCGTCCGGGCTCGCCACCGCGCCGACCATCGCACAGAGCGTGGTCACGGTCAGCCGGTTGGTCCCGGAGTCGGCGCGCGGCGAGGCGATCGGATTGCACTCGATGGCGCTGACCCTCGGCAACGCGCTCGGCGCGCCGCTGGCCGGAGCGGTCATCGACCACAGTTCCCCTGCCTTCGGTTTCGCCGCGGTCGGCACGGTCGGTGCCGCAGGTGCGCTCGCGGCGATGGCCGCGAGCGCGCTCTGGCGAGTGCGGCGGATGCGGCGGCCGTCAATCGGCGTGGCCTCTGCTGACTACGCCTCCGTTGATTACACCGCCGCCGAACTGGCGGCAGGCGCCTCCGGGGAATAGCGCTCATGCACAGTGCGCTGGAGTAACGCATGACCACCGGTCTGGTTGTGCTCGCAGCCGTGCTCGTGCTGGCGAGCGCCTTCGGGCTGTGGCGGAAGCGCACGGATGGAGCGCTAAGGATGCAGACGGTGCCCATTGCGGGCGTCAGCGAGCAGGACGCGCCACCGGCGCGGGACATTCCGCTCGCGCTGACGGCCGATCGGCTGGGTCGTGAGCTCGGCCGACGCGCGACGCTCGTTCAGTTCTCGTCCGCGTTCTGCCAGCCGTGCCGGGCGACCAGGGTGGTGCTGGCCGACGTGGCGTCCAAGGTGGACGGCGTCGAGCACGTCGAGATCGACGCGGAGTCGCACCTCGATCTGGTGCGCGAGATCGGCATCCTGCGTACGCCCACGACGCTCGTGCTCGATCGCGATGGGCGGATCACCGCGCGAGCCTCTGGCATTCCTCGCAAGGACCAGGTCCTTGCCGCGCTCAACCTGTCTGTACAGGCTTGACGAGTTCGTACGATAGAGACATGCAAGGGACGCGACTCATCCGCAGGCGTGCAGTGGATCACTGTCACGTGTGTACCTGCGCGTGTCCCGGCGGCGGCATCGCCATTTGTTACGACGGCGCAGTCTGTGCGATAGCGCGATAACGCCTTAAGCACTTCATCTGCGCGCGACGCGTGCGCGGGCCGCCCTGCTTCCGAGGTCTTCAGGCACGGCAGCGACGTCGGCTCTTCGAACAGCAATGTCTTGTACCTGTGCACACCCCAGCGCCCTTCCCGCTTTGGGAGCGAATCAATGTCACCGTCACCATCCCCTGCGTACATCGACCCACGCGGGCCCCGCTTCGGCGCGGCCGTCACCACGGTCGTAGTCGCCATCGTCCTGATCACCGGCAACGGCTGGCTGCTCGCGGCGCAGACCGTCGTGTTCGCGATCGGTGCCCTGTCCGGCCTCAAGTACGCGCCGTACGGCTACCTCTACCGGGCACTGGTTCGCCCGCACCTGGCAAAGCCGACCGAGTTGGAGCACGCCGCACCGCCCACGTTCGCGCAGACCGTCGGGTTTTTCTTCGGCGCGATCGGAGCGATCGGGTACCTTACCGGGGTGACCGTACTCGGCCTGGTCTTCACGGCGCTCACGTTCGCCGCGGCGTTCCTCAACGCCGTCTTCGATTACTGCATGGGCTGCGAGACCTACCTGCTGTTCCGGCGCGGCACCGTGCGACGTCGGCCGGTCGGCCCGTGACCGCAGGCACCCCCCGCCTGTCGCTGATCCTTGGTGACATCACCGAGTGCAGCGCGGACGCGATCGTGAACGCGGCCAACTCGTCGCTGCTCGGCGGGGGCGGCGTGGACGGCGCGATCCACCGGCGCGGCGGACCGGCGATCCTGGAGGAGTGCCGCGCGTTGCGCGCATCCCGGTACGGCCGCGGGTTGCCCACCGGGCAGGCCGTCGCCACGACGGCTGGGAGGCTGTCGGCGCGCTGGGTGATTCACACGGTCGGCCCGGTGTACGCGGCGTCCGAGGACCGCTCGGCGCTGCTCGCCGACTGCCACCGCAACAGCCTGCGCATCGCCGGTGAACTCGGCGCGCGTTCGATCGCCTTCCCGGCAATTTCCACCGGCGCCTACGGATGGCCCATCGGCAGCGCGGCGCTCATCGCGCTGCGCACCGTGGCCGAGACGACGGGCCAGGTGGGCCAGGTGGGCCAGGTGGGCCAGGTGGGCCAGGTCACTGTAGACCACATCACAGTGGGCCAGAAAACAGCGGACCAGATCACAGCGGGCGAAGCCATGCCGGACAAGATCACGTTCGTGCTCTTCGACGACCGGGCGTTGGGGGCGTTCCTGCGCGCCGCCAACGCACTCGGATTGACGATTAGTTAAGACAATCGGCTAATCGCCAGAACTCTCGCTGGATGCATCCGTCGACGTTGCTTCGGGCGCCGCAGCGCCCGGGGAGAGCATGGCGCGGATCTTCTCCACGCGGTCGGCGTACCGCTCCTCGATACCGTGCCGCGTCGGTTCGTAGTAGTGCTTGCCGTGAATCCCGTCCGGTGCGTATTGCTGCGCCGCAACGCCTGAGGGTAGGTCGTGCGGGTAAACGTATCCCTGTGCGTGGCCAAGCTTCGCAGCGCCCTTGTAGTGACCGTCCCGCAGATGCATCGGCACCGGTCCGGCGAGCCCTGCGCGTACGTCGGCCAAGGCCGCGTCGATCGCCCTGATCGCGGCGTTCGACTTGGGGGCGAGGGCGAGCGCGATGACCGCTTGGGCCAGGCTGATCCGCGCCTCCGGCCAGCCGATGAACGAGACCGCCTGCATCGCGGCGACCGCGGTCGGCAGCGCCGCGGGATCCGCCAGGCCGATGTCTTCGCTGGCTGAGATGACCAGGCGGCGGGCGATGAACCGGGGGTCCTCGCCCGCCTCGACCATCCGCGCGAGGTAGTGCAGCGCAGCGTCCACGTCCGAGCCCCGGATCGACTTGATCAGCGCGGAGGCGACGTCGTAGTGCTGGTCACCGTCGCGGTCGTAACGCACTGCGGCGCGATCCAGCGCCTGCGCAAGGATCTCGGCGGTCACCGTGCCGAAACCCTGGTCTCGGGCGGCGCCGGCGGCGGCCTCCAACGCCGTCAGGGCTTTGCGGGCGTCCCCGCCGGCCAGGCGCAGCAGTTGGGCGCGTGCCTCGTCGTCGAGGTCGACGGAGCCGGCCAGGCCGTGTTCGGCGGACAGCGCGCGGTCGACGAGCGCGTCGACGTCCGCGTCGTCGAGCGGTTCCAGGGTCAGCAGCAGCGAGCGCGACAGCAGCGGGGAGATCACCGAGAAGTACGGGTTCTCCGTGGTCGCGGCGATCAGCGTCACCCAGCGGTTCTCCACCGCGGGCAGCAGCGAGTCCTGCTGCGCCTTCGAGAAGCGGTGGATCTCGTCGAGGAACAGCAGCGTCTCGCGGCCGGACATGCCGAGGTCGCGCCGCGCCGCGTCGATGACCGCGCGTACTTCCTTGACCCCGGCGGTGATCGCGGACAACTCGCGGAAGACCCGGTCGGTGCTGCGCGCGACGACATGCGCGAGCGTGGTCTTGCCGGTGCCGGGCGGGCCCCAAAGGATGACCGAGGCGGGCACGGCGCGGGAACCCGCTGCGGCCTCGACGAGGCGGCGCAGCGGCGAGCCGGGAGTGAGCAGCTTGGCCTGGCCGACCACCTCGTCGAGCGTGCGCGGCCGCATGCGTGCGGCCAGCGGCGCACCAGCCTCCGCCCGCTCGCGGCCGACCGCGTCGAAAAGGGTCTCCGGCTCCATACACCCGAGCGTAGCCGGGCCAACCGACCGTGCGAGAATCGTTGATCATGGCGGGGATATCCACGGTTCGACGGCTCACGGTCGAGCAGTTGCACGCCGCCGCGCCAGACGACGTGATGGTGATCAGCGAGACCCGGGGCGGCGCACTCGCGGCCTGGTCCTTGGACGGCGGTCTCGCGTTCGCCGCCGAGGACGAATACAGCGGCGCCGACTGCTGGCTGAGCGTGGTCGGCGATCCGCAGACAACGCCGACGCTGGTTAATGCCGCGCTCGCCGATCTCGGCGACGATGTCGCGGGGCTGACCGTGCCGCGCGGCGTCTCGCTGGCGTTGTGGAACGCCGAACCGCCGCCCGGACACGAGATCCTCAGCGACTGGGACCTGATGGCGATCCGGACGCCTCCGCCCATGCAGGAAGGCGAGGCAAGCGTCGCCGCGCTTGAAGACCTCGCCGAAGTGCAGGCGTTCCTCGACCGGGTCAACCCGCTTCACTCGGCGCGGACCGACAACAAGCTGGTCGAGATGTGGGTCGGAGCGCGCGACGAAGCGTCGGGTTCACTGCTCGCGGTCGGCGCACGGACCCGGCGGACATCCGGTGTCGCGTTTCTGGCCTCGATCGCGACCGACCCGTGGGCGCGTGGACGCGGCTACGGTGGCGCCATCACCGCGCTGCTGACCAGGCAGGTCTTCGACGGCGGCGAGAAACTGTGCACGCTTGCGCACTACCACCCGAACGATCCGGCCCGGCGGTTGTACCTACGTCTGGGTTACCACACGACGCACCAGTTCTCGTCTGGTCACATCAGGCGAGAATCACGCTAGTCCGATCCTCCGCACGTCGACCGGGCGAGCGATAGGCAGACCGGGGACAATCCGGGCTCATCATCGAGCAATAGTCTTGCCTGGTGGCGAGAAATGCCGATTTCTCCTGATTATCCTTCATTCGTTCAGGTGACGCGGGCAGACGGGACCAGCCAGGCGGTGTTCGGCATAGTGCCCGCCTCAGGCCGTACTCGGCCCGGCACAATGGCCGTCATGGAAAGCAGAGCCTGGAAGATCGATCCGACCGGACCGCTACGCGGCGACGTGACCGTACGCGGCTCGAAGAACGCGGTGACGAAGCACATGGTCGCCGCGATGCTGGGCGGCGGTCCGAGCACGATTCACAACGCGCCGCGGGTCGGTGATGTGGAGATCACCGCGCAGATGCTGCGGGCGGTCGGCTGCGCGGTGGAGCGTGACGGCGACACGCTGCGGGTCGAGCCGACCGCGACGCCGCTGTCCGGGGTGCCGCAGACGTTCACCGGCCGCAACCGGATTCCGGTGCTGATGCTGGGCCCGCTGCTGAACCTGACCGGCGAGGCGTTCGTCCCGCTGGTCGGCGGCGACCGGATCGGGCCGCGGCCGGTCGACTTCCACATCCAGGCGCTGACCGCGATGGGCGCGCAGATCACGGTGGACGACACCGGTATCCACGCGGTGGCGCGGCGGCTGCACGGCACGCGGGTCGCGCTGCCGTACCCGAGCGTGGGGGCGACCGAGTCGGTGATCCTCTCGGCGGTGCTGGCGGAGGGCCGCACGGTGATCACGAACGCGGCGGTCGAGCCGGAGATCCTGGAACTGGCGCTGTTCTTACAGCGGATGGGCGCGGGCATCCAGTTGCAGCCGGACCGCAGGATCCTGATCGAGGGCGTCGAGCGGCTGCACGGCGCGGCGACCCGGCTGTCCGGGGACCGGCTCGAAGCGTTCAGCTACCTGGTGGCCGGGCTGCTGACGGGCGGTCAGGTGCGGGTGCACGGCTGTGCGCAGGACCGGCTGGTGACCGCGATCGAGACGCTGCGCAAGATGGGCGCGCAGTTCGAGATCGACGAGTCGTACATCACTGCCTCGGCGCCGGGTGGGCTGCGGTCGGCGGCGGTGCACACGGACACGCATCCCGGGTTCATGACCGACTGGCAGCAGCCGCTGCTGGTGCTGATGAGCCAGGCGCGCGGGCTGTCGGTGCTGCACGAGACGGTGTTCGAGAACCGGTTCGTGTACGTGGACGCGCTCAAGCGGCTCGGCTGCGAGATCGAACTGTTCCCGATGTGCCTTGGCGGCAACGCCTGTCGTTTCCACGACACGAACCACCTGCACTCGGCGGTGGTGCACGGACCGGCGAAGCTGGTGGGCGCCGAGGTGCACGTGCCGGACGTGCGCACCGGGTTCTCCTCCGTGATAGCGGCGTCGATCGCGGAGGGTTCGTCGGTGCTGATGGACGTCGAGTCGCTGGAGCGCGGCTACGACGAGCCGCTGGCCCGGTTGCAGTCGATCGGCATGGCGATCACTCCGGTCGAACCCTGACGGTCCGCGGCATTCCCGCAACGCGCCGAGGCAGGGAATAAGCGCTCATTTCGGATATTTCGTGGGAGCATGCGATCCGACAGCCAGGTCGGTCAAGGGATTGCGTGCCCGATGAGATCAACGTCAGCAGCTGGAGCGGTCGCCACCACGCTCCTCGTCATCGTCGCGGGGTCGGGCTGCGGCGGCACCCGGATTGCGGCTACCGACGGCCGATCACATGCGACGGTCTCGTCGGCACCTGCTCTCCGCGTCGTCGCCGCGGCCCCGTCCGCCCCGGGCCCGTGCCGCCCGACCGGCCTCGCCGTCACCGCGCGCACCATCACCGCAGAGCACGGCATGCAAGTCGCGCGGTTCGCCGCCGCCAACGCCGCGCAGGCGGCGTGCTTCGTCTCGGGGACGCCTCAGCTCGCTCCGTTCGGCCCACTCGACGGGCAGTCGCAGGGCGCGACATCCAACCTCGCGGTTTCGCAAGAGCCGTTTCCCGCGGACGTCGCCTCAGACGCGCCGACTGCCACAAGCGACGCGCCCATCCTGCTCGAACCCGGGCAGGCAGCGACGTTCCTCGTCGGCTGGTATCCGGCGTCCCCGGTGGTGTGCGAGCGGGCCACCGGATTCGACATCACCGCCGGAGATCGGGATCCGGGCGACCTGTCGCAGGTCATGTACGCGTTCGGGCCGATGTGCGACGGGCTGTTCTACGTCTCGGTATACACTCCGGCGTCCTCAGCGAGTGGCGGCGGTTAGCCGCCGCAGTGTCTCGCCGGGCTCGCGGCACACGCCCATGTGCACCGGGCCGGGTTGGAGCACGGTCGAGCGCGGCGCGGTGAGCCAGCGGAACCGCTGCCCCGGGGAGAGTCGGCCCGCCGGTCCGGCCGCCGCTCCCCCACGGCAGACTTCGGCGATCGCGGTCAGCGCAGCCGCCAGCCCGTCCACGTCCGCCTCCGGGTCCAACACACGCACACGCTGCGGATCAAGCCACGTCGCACAGGCCAGGTACTCGCGAGCCTGACAGTAGACGAGAACGCCGACGTTCACCGACTCTCCGAGCTCAACGCGGGGAACGGCGCGTAAATAGGCGTACTCGACGGCGTGACCGGGGTGAACGGCCTCGGTGACTCCATTCGACGGCACTGCCTTTGACGGCGCCGGATTCGATGACACTGCGCTTGATGACACTGCATTGTTTGATGACACTGCATTCGACGGCATCGCGATCACCTGGCGAGTTCTGGCAGCCAGTCGCTACGCGGCGCACGCACGCGAGCGGCGAACCAGTCCCGGAAGGCTCGGCGTACGTCATCCGGCGAGTCGAAGCCCGGTTCGCCCACCAGCCATTCGTCAGGAATGAGGGCCGTCGCCGCGTCCACGGCCTCGGACGTCACCATCGGGGCCAACTGCGCGTCGGCCGCCCTCAGATCCGGCGCGAAGCGAGCGAGGACGTGGTCCTCCAGGTTGACCGCTTTGCGCGCCGACTTCTCCAGCGCCCCCGCATCGCGTGGCCAGTTGTGCTGGAAGATCAGGGTCGCGCCGTGATCGATCAGGTAGAGCCTGCCGTGCCAACGCAGCAGGTTCGGATTACGCCACGAGCGGTCCACGTTGCCGATCAACGCATCGAACCAGACGATCCGGCCGGCCTGCTCCGAGTCCACCGGGAAGGCGACCGGATCGAAGCCGAGCGAGCCCGGCAGATAGTCCATGCCGAGGTTGCGCCCGACGCTGGCCAGCAGCAGCTCCTGGATCTCCTGGTCGGGCTCGCCCTTCGCGATGGCCTCGTCCAGCTGGACGGTGACGAGCTCGGGCACGGCCAGGCCGAGGCCGCGACCCAGTTCCCCGGAGACGAGCTCAGCGATCAGGGCCTTGTGACCCTGGCCGGCCCCACGGAACTTGACCACGTACATGCCCAGGTCATCGGCCTCGACGATGGCCGGCAGCGATCCGCCCTCGCGCAACGGGGTCACATACCGAGTCGTCACCACTTCACGCAACACACGATCAAGGCTACCGCCGGAGCTCGCAGTGACGCGCTTGGATAACGTGATGTAGACGCGGTAAGGAGGACAGGCGACGCGACGTGGACGGTGAAACGCATGACCGGCGTACAGGTGCTGGACGACGGCGCGGAGTTTGAGCAGCACCGGCGTTACCTGTCGGCAGTGGCATATCGCCTGCTCGGTTCGCTGGCGGACGCCGAAGACACGGTTCAGGACGCGTGGCTGCGCTGGCGGTCGGTGGACCGGTCGACCGTGCAGGATCCGCGCGCGTTCCTGACCATCGTGGTCACCCGCATCTGCTACGACCTGCTCGGATCGGCGCGGGCGCGGCGCGAGGCGTACTACGGCGAATGGCTGCCGGAGCCAGCGGTCGGCGACGAGCGCGGCCAGAGCCCTGACCCGGAGGACGTGGCGACGCTCGGCGAATCCGTCTCTTACGCGATGCTCGCGCTGCTGGAGCAGCTGACGCCGGCGGAGCGAGCGGCGTTCGTGCTGCACGACGTCTTCGCGGTCGGGTTCGCGGAGATCGGCGAGGCGCTCGGGCGCAGTCCGGAGGCGGTGCGGCAGCTGGCCTCGCGCGGACGGCGACGGGTCCGGGAACGGGAACCGGTCGGCCGACGCTCGGTGGACCGGGCCGAGCACCGCAAGGCGGTCGCCGCCTTTGCCGCAGCGACCCTGCACGGCGACCTCCCGGGGCTGATGGCGGTCCTGGACCCGAACGTGGTGTGGCACGCGGACGGCGGCGGCATCGTGCGCGCGGCGAATCAGCCGCTGGTCTCCGGCGAGCGGGTCGCCAAGCTGGTGGCGGGCCTGGTCAACCGGTGGATCGAGCCGGAGTTCGGCATGGAGCTGCGGGTGGTGGACGTCAACGCGGCGCCGGGCCTGCTGGTGCTCGACGGGTCAGGCGCCGCGATGGGCGTGATCGCGTTCGAGGTGGTGGACGGCCTGATCACACAGGCTTTCGCAGTGGTCAACCCGGGGAAGCTGGGCCGGGTGGCCGGAGGCGCGGTCAGCCCGTACCTGCCGCGCCGCTGAATTCGTCGTGTGGCCGGTGGCCGGTCAGCCCCCGCTGATGGCCGGGATGACGTCGATGGTCGCTCCGTCGGCGATCCGCGTCTCGGCGCCCGACAACGAACGTATGTCAGCGCCGTCCACGTAAACGTTCACGTGACGGCGGATCACGGAGCGCTCGTCACGGATCCGCCGCTCAAGCGCGGGCAGGTCCCCGGCGAGCCGGTCGAGCACGCGGGCGACGGTGGTCGCGGCCCCGTCCCCGGCCTCGGCGTCCGGGACCGCGATCTCGATCTCGCGGCGGCCACCCGCATATCCAGCCAGCACGCCTGGCAGTTGGAGGGTGACCGTCATGGCGTCGCAATCACGCGTGAGATGACAGTCACGCCAGCACCATCGCGCGCACGGAGAGCACGTCGGGCAGATTGTGTGCCACCTGCTGCCAGTTGCCGTCGTTGCCCGCGTACAGCTCGCCCGACCTGGTGCCGAGATACAGGCCGAGCGGATCGGCGGCGTCCGCGGTGAACGCGTCGCGCAACACGATCGAGTAGAAGTCCGTCTCCGGCAGGCCCTTGCCGACCTCGGCCCAGGTCCGGCCCGCGTCGGCGGTGCCGAACACCCGGAAGCGGTAGCCGGGGGTGAATCGCGAACCATCGCTGACCAGTGGGAAGAGGTAGGCGTGCGCGGCACGGCGCGGATCGGCCACGATCGGGAAGCCGAACTCTCCGGGCAGGCCCTCGGCGATCGAGGACCAGGTCCCGCCCCAGTCGTCGCTGCGATAGACGCCGTTGTGGTTCTGTAGGTACAGCCGATCGGGGTCGCCGGCGTCCTGCGCGACCTTGTGCACGCACTGGCCGAACTCCGGATAGCGCTGCTCCTCGGGCAGGAAGGTCGCCTTGATGCCGGAGTTCGACGGGGCCCAGCTCTCCCCGCCGTCGAACGTACGGTAGACGCCGCCGGAGGACATGGCGACCAGGATGCGCTGCGGGTCGGCCGGGTGCGGAAGGATCGTGTGGATGGCCTGGCCGCCTTGGCCCGCGCCCCACTCGGCACGATGCGGGTGATCCCAGAGCGCGCGGATCAGCTCGTAGGTCAGGCCGCCGTCCTCGGAGCGGAACAACGCGGAGGGCTCGGTACCCGCGTAGACGACGTCCGGTTCACGCTCAGGCCCCGGCTGGATCTGCCACACTCGGCCGAGTGCCGCGTCGATGTCCTTCGGGAAGGCCACCGGAGCGTGGTCGGGCTCGCTCCAGCTCGCCCCGAGGTCGTCCGAGTGCAGGATCGTCGGCCCCCAATGCTCGCTGGTCGCCGAGGCGAACAGGCGGGGCGTGGCACGGCGGGTGTCGATCGCGACCGCGTAGACGGCGGTCATCGGCAGGGCGAGCGGTTCGGTGTGCCAGGAACCGCCTCGCCGGCGCGCGAGCAGCAGGCCCTTCCGGGTCCCGGCGAGCAGCAAGGTATCGGTCATATCGCTCACCGTAGCCCCAGGCACTGACAAACGCGCGCGGAGTCGGCGATTCGGCCTGGCAGGTTGTTGCCTCCGCGAGCAGTCCGCGAGACGTCTGTGAACCGTAAGGAATGAACCCCCTGTGCGGATGCATTCGTGCGACAGGATGAGAAGAAGAAACTACGGCGCGGATGTCCTGGAGGGCACCGATCCCATGAATGAGAGCACAGGGTCATGAGCGGTGAGGCGGAGGCCGGTGGCCGCAGGGCGTCCGGCGCGGCCGGGATCGCGGCCGGGGCGCTGAGCGGTGTGCTCGCCGGGGGCGCGGCACTGGCGGTCGGCGAGTTGGTCGCCGTGTTCGTGGGAGCGGCCACCGCGCCGGCGGTCGCGGTCGGCGAGTGGGCGATCGATCTCGCGCCGACCCCGGTGAAAGAGTTCGCGATCCGCGAGTTCGGCACGCACGACAAGAGGGCGCTGCTCACCGGGGTGTACGTGATCCTCGTCCTGGTCTCTGCGGCTGCCGGTGTCATCGCGCGGCGGAATCTGACGCTGGCGAGCGTGATCGCGGGGGGATTCGGCCTGGTCGGGCTTGTGGCCGCGGCCACTCGGCCCAACGCCGGACCCAGCGCGGTGTTTCCCTCGCTCTTCGCGGGAGCGGCGGCCGTCCTCGTGCTGCGATGGCTGACCAGGCTCGGCGGCGAGATGTCCGAAGGGCCGGCCGAGCGACGGCGGTTCCTCGGCGCGATGCTCGGTACGGCGGCCGGAGCGGCGGTCGGCGGCTTCGGCGCGAAGGCGTGGATCGACTCGCGGTACAACGCGGCGCCGGCGCGTGCGGCCGTGAAGATCCCCTTGCCCACGCAGACGCTGCCCGCAGAACCCGCTTCGACGCATCTGGACGTGCCGGGTCTGGGCCCGTTCTTCACGCCGAACAAGGACTTCTACCGCATCGATACGGCGCTGTCAGTGCCTCAGGTCGATCCGTCCACGTGGATGCTGCGCATTCACGGCATGGTGGCCCGGCCTCTGGAGATCACATTCGACCAGTTGCTGAAGATGCCGCTGGACGAGCACGACCTGACACTCACCTGCGTCTCGAACCCGGTCGGCGGGTCGTACTGCGGCAACGCGCGATGGATCGGTGCGCCGCTCGCCCCGTTGCTGCGTCAGGCCGGTGTGCTGTCGGGGGCCGATCAGATCCTCGCGACGTCCACCGACGGTATGACGATCGGCACGCCGGTCAACGCAGTGCTGGACGGCCGTGAGGCGATGCTCGCCATTGGGATGAACGGCGAGGCGTTGCCGATCGAGCACGGATTCCCCTGCCGGATGCTGGTGCCGGGCCTGTACGGCTACGTCTCGGCGACCAAGTGGGTCGTGGACCTGCAACTGACCACCTTCTCCTCCGGCGCGGGCTACTGGGTCCAGCGCGGATGGGCGCAGCAAGCGCCGGTCAAGACGGCGTCACGGATCGACGTGCCGAATTCGGGCGCTTCCGTACCCGCCGGAACGGTCGTGATCGCCGGCACCGCGTGGGCTACGCACCGGGGCGTGGCCGCGGTCGAGGTCCAGATCAACGGCGGGCAGTGGTCCGAGGCGACACTGGCGTCCTCGGACACTCCGGACACCTGGCGGCAGTGGTCTTACACCTGGCAGAACGCGCCCCGCGGAACCTACCAGGTGGCGGTGCGCGCGACCGACGGGACCGGCACGATCCAGACGTCCGCGGTCCAGGACGTGTTGCCCGACGGAGCGACTGGTTACCACCGGATCACGATCAACGTCGTCTGACGATGTCGTAAGGCGAAGGCGCCGGGCGTCAGACTGTGTTGGGCCAGGCAGTGTTGGATCAGACGGCGTTGGATCAGGCAGTGCCAGCTCAGACAGTGTCGGCTCAGACAGTGTCGGCTCAGTCGACGTCGAGTTCGTAATAGAGCAGCTCGCGGTCTTGGCGCACGAGACGGAACCCCGCCTTCGTGAGGACACGCTGCGACGCGTAGTTGTCGTGGCTGGTGTCGGCGGCGAGGCTGCGCACATCGCGGCGCCCGCGACAGAACTCGACTAGGGCGTGTAGGGCTTCGGTGGCGTAGCCGTTACCCCAGCTGTGCGGCACGAGGCCGTACCCGATCGTGGCTTGATGCTGGACGTTGGGCGGCCCGTGGAAGCCGATAGTGCCTATCGCTGTGGCGTCTCTACGGCAGTCGATCCGGTACGACGTGAACGGGTACACGTCGACGGACGCATCAGGGGCCTGCACCAGCGCGGCAAGTGTGCCCTGGTCATATGCGCGCGCATGTGCGTAGACCTGCGCCGCTGCGGCCTTCACGATCATGCGCGCGCCGTCGCGGTCACCCTCGCCGGGAAATCCGTCCGCCCATATGTCCCCCGGGCCAGGTATCCCGCTGACGATGCGTGTCGCCTCAGCAACCGTCAACGGGTGCAGGATGAGGCGGTTGGTGATCAGATCAGTCATTGTGATTATTCAAGCCGTTGGCCTCGGGTCGTGCAACGCAATAGCGGTTCTTCGAACGGGACAGCTCAGGTTGGCAGGTCACCGGCGTAGCTGATCTTTGCGTACCTTGCCCATGGCGTTGCGCGGAAGGGCGTCGACGAAGCTCACCGAGCGGGGACGTTTGTGCACGGACAGAGTGCGCGCGACGAAGTCGATCAGCTCGGGCTCGGTCACGCCGTCCGCGACGACGAAGGCCGCGATGCGCTGCCCGAGGTCGTCGTCGGGAATCCCGATGACCGCCGCTTCGATCACGGCGGAATGCGCCAGTAGCGCGTTCTCGACCTCGCCGGCGCCGATCCGGTAACCACCGGACTTGATCAGATCCGTGGATGCCCGTCCAACGATGCGGTGCGCGCCATCCGGTTCGATGATCGCCATGTCGCCGGTCCGGAACCATCCGTCGGCGGTGAAGCTCGCCGCTGTCGCGTCGGGGCGGCCGAGATAGCCGGGGAACACCGTCTCGCCGCGCACCTGTAGTTCGCCGACGGTTGCGCCGTCGTGTGGCAGGAGCGAGCCGTCCTCACCGGTCAACCGGGTGGCCACGACGGTGAGAGTGCGGCCGACGATTCCGGGACGGCGGTCGGGATCGTCGGCGCGGGCGGAGATCGTGATGAGTGTCTCGGTCATGCCGTAACGCTCGACTGCGCGGTGACCGGTGAGCGCTTCTAGGTCCGCGAAGACGGGCGCGGGCAGTGCGGCTGAGCCGGATACGAGCAGTCGTGCCGCGGACAGCGCTTTCGCAGCGGAGGGATCGGCGCAGACGCGTGCCCAGACCGTCGGTACGCCGAAGTAGAGCGTCCCGCCGCCGTCTTTAGGCTCCCTGGTCGCGGCGGCCGCGTAGGCGTCAGGCGTCGGACGACCGGTGTGCACGAGCTTCGAGCCGGTACGCAGCGCGCCTAATACGCCGAGGACCAGCCCGTGGACGTGGAAGAGCGGCAGGCCGTGCACGAGAGTGTCCTCGGCAGTCCATTCCCAGGCCTCAGCCAACGCATCGAGGTCGGCGGCGATCGCGCGTACGGTTGCCGGGGCTCCCTTAGGCGCGCCGGTGGTGCCTGAGGTGTAGAGGATCATCGCGGTGGCGTCGTCAGACGTTTCGGGGAACGTGCCTGACGCTCGCGCTTCAACGTCAACCGGCATGACTGGCACGCCACAGTCCGGCCAGACGTCGCCGGTCGCGGCGAGCAAGACAGCCGAGGCTGAGTCGCGCAGGACGTGGTCGCGTTCGGCGGGACCGCTGTCCGGGGGCACCGGAACGACGGGCACCCCGGCGAGCATGCCGCCGAGGATCGCGACGACGGTTTCCAGGCTCGCGGTCGCGTGCACGGCGACGGCTCGCGCGCCGGCGACGCGTGCCGCGACTGCGGTCGCCGCTTCGAGCAACTGCGCGCGCGAGACGGCGCGATCGGCCACCCGGATCGCGTCGGGTTCGTCCGCGTTCGGTCCGGTCAGGCTTGGCAGGAGACGCATTCCGCAACCGTACCGGGGACCGCTTACCGAGCGGCGTGGACGCGGTAACCGGCGAGGTGAGCGAGGACCGCCTGGTGCGCTTCCCAACCGTCGGGGAACTTGACCGGGACGCCGAGATGGACGGGCTCCGTATGCGGGTGGGCATCAAGCAGTTCTGGGATGCCCGCGCGGGCGACCACGACGCAGGCGTGCCGGTGCCGGGATAGCAGCACGCACAACCGGCCGGTCTCCAGATGGAAGGCAGTGGCGTCGCGCCGTCCCGACAGCGGATGCAGGACGATGCAGACATCGTATTCGCGGCCCTGGAGCCGGTTGGCCGTGTCTACGGTCACAGCGCGAAGGTCGGCGTCGCGTTGATCCGGATCGCTGTGCCGATCGCTGTGCCGATCATCGCCGCCGAGCCGGTCGAGTGCCGCGCGAATACCGGCGACCTGGTCGCGGTGGGCCGCGCCGATGGCGATGCGGTCGGCGGTTACCGGCCTGCCCCCGGCGTATCCGGGATCGAATACGGTCGCCCCGCTGCGGACGAGGCGCGCGGCAAGGCGGGCGCAGGCCTCCAGCGCCTCGGTGTCGGTGCGCACCGTGTGCCTCGCGGGAAGCTCGTACAACGCCCAGCCGGTCTCAGCGGCCAGCGCAATGGCCTGATCGACTGGATCAGGGGACGCACTCGCAGAGCCCGCACTCGCACCAGTACCCGAACCCGTGCTGACAGCATCGGGCAACCGCATCGAGCGGTCCGTCACGGTGCCGCCCGCTTCGAACGGCGTGAAGGGGTAGAAGGCCGCGCAGATCAACGGCGCGGCGGTGGCCGGAAGGCGCCAGGAGTACGGCAGCCGATGAACCGGCAGATCAGGGTTGTGCGCACGTACGACGGCGACCGC
>NZ_DASYZI010000182.1:0-1618 GCF_035946395.1 Actinocrinis sp. | reverse complement strand
CCGGCGCCGCCGCCTTGACCTCGTTGGCCTCGGCGATGTCCAACTCCAGCCGACAGCCCTCGCAGCGGCGCCGCTTGATCGCGGCAGCCCCTATGCCGCCGTACTGAGCGCGCACCTTCTCGTACAGCGCGACCAGGTCGGTCGGAAGGTCCTTCGCCAGAAGATCGCGCTGCGTCCTGCTGAACGCGACATCCTTGTCCACCGAGGCCCGCTCGCCGGCCAGCGCCGCGGCGACCCGGTCGCGGTCGGCCTCCGCCGCCTCGCGCTGCTTGGTGAGCTCGGCGGTGCGCGCGGCCGCGCTCTCGACCCGCTCCATCACGTCCAGCACGATGTCCTCAAGGTCCGACTGGCGGCGCGCGAGTGACTCCAGCTCGCTTTGCAGACCGGAGAGCTCCTTGGCACTGGCCGAACCGGACTCCAGCATCCGCCGGTCCCGGTCGGCCCGTGAACGCACCTGGTCCACGTCGGCCTCGGCCTTGCGCTGCTCGCGGTCCAGGTCGGACTGCGCGGTGGCGGCCGCCACCACCAGGTCGCGCAGCTGCCCGGCCCGCGTCTCCAGGGCGGCGTGCTCGGCCAGCCGGGGAAGGGTGCGGCGGCGGTGCGCCAACTGGTCCAGCTTCGAGTCGAGCTCCTGGAGGTCGAGCAGTCGCAGCTGGTCGGCGGGCGCGGCGATCACGGCTGGCACCTCAATTCCACTGTTCTCTTCTCACTTCTGCGGCGTGTGCGCCGTCCACGGGTCGGTGACCAGCTTTGACACACGGACCTCAACCGTACCGCGCCCGGGCTCGTCCTCATGCGTCCGCAGCTCATCGAGCCTGGAGCTCAGCACGACCGCGGCGTCGGCCAGCCACGGCCACTCGCTGGCCCAGTGCGCGACGTCGAGCAGCGCCGGTCCGGCGCCGGGCGTACCGAAGGACCCTGCTTCGAGCGCTTCGGACGCAGCGTGGTGACGCAGATCGGCGGTGACGTAGGCGTCGGCGCCCGCCGCGCGCACGGCGGCCAGCAGTTCCCGGCCGTCCCCGGCGCCGCCGCACACGGCCACGAACCGCACCGGCAGCGCCGGATCGCCGGCGACGCGTACACCGCCGCTCGTCGGCGGTAGTGCGAGGGCCACGCGGTCGGCGAACGTGCGCAGCGGCTCCGCCTCCGTCAGCACCCCGAATCGGCCGAGGCCCCGTCTGGGCTCGTCCGGCGAGGGCAGGATCGGGCCGATCACCGCGAGTTCGAGCGTGCGGGCGAGAGCGTCGGAGACCCCGGGACGCGCGACGTCGGCGTTGGTGTGCGCGGTCAGCAGCGCGACGCCGTGCGTGATCAGCCGGTGGACCGCACGGCCCTTGAACGTCGTCGCCGCGACCCCGTGCACCGGCTTCAGCAGCAGCGGATGGTGCGTGACCAGCAGGTCCGCACCCCATGCGATCGCCTCGTCCACGACCGCGTCCACGGGGTCGACGGCGAACAGCACCTTGTGCACCTCGGCCGCCGGATCGCCGCACACCAGGCCGACCGCGTCCCAGGGCTCCGCCCATCGCGGGTCGTAGGCGGCGTCCAGGATCCCGACGACTTCGGCGAGCTTTGGCATAACCGAAATGCTACGTCTCGGTGCCGTGCAGAATGACGC
>NZ_DASYZI010000181.1:0-10894 GCF_035946395.1 Actinocrinis sp. | reverse complement strand
GTTCGGTCGCCAGCAACTCCGGCCCGCGCTTCAGAGTCCTGGGCTCAAAAGCCGCGTACGTGAAATACGGCCTGGACGTGCAGGAAGACGCACTACGCAGCGGCATGCGCCCAGGCGACCCGAACTGGGGCGCAGACGACCTGGCGCACTACGGCACCCTGGGCGTCCCCGGCGAAACGATCACCGTCGAAACAGACCGCGGCACATACGAGCACTACTACACAGCCATCGCCGACACCCTGATCAACGGCGCTCCCCCACCAGTAGATCCGGCCGACGCCGTCCGCTCCATCGGCATCCTGGAAACCGCCCGCCGCATGGCCGCCGAGTCCTAGCCAGCTAGCCTGGCCCCGCCATCCACCCAGCCCAACCAACTAGCCCAGCTGGCCCAACCAGCAGTTCACTTGGCGCACCAAGTCGCCATCTGGCCCAGCCATCCAAGTCCAGCCCCGGATGACCTCGGTCTGTCATCACAGGCATCAGCGGGCGGGCGGCTGGGGCGGGGACAGTCGGCTACCGGGCGCGGCGGCGTTCTAAGGGGGTGGGGACGCCGGTGACCGGGAGGGCCAGCAGGCCGGCGAGTTGGGAGGGCGGGACCGCGCGGGCGAAGTACCAGCCCTGCGCGGCGTCGCAGCCTAGTGCGGCTAGGCGGGTGGTCTGCTCCTGGTCCTCGACACCCTCGGCGGTCACGGTCATGCCTAGGCCGTGGGCGAGCGAGACCAGGGCGCCTACGATCTGCTCGTCGACGTGGCCGTCGGTGCCACCGGCTCTCAGT
The DNA here is from genome assembly GCF_035946395.1 of Actinocrinis sp. NCBI lineage: Bacteria > Bacillati > Actinomycetota > Actinomycetes > Catenulisporales > Actinospicaceae > Actinocrinis > Actinocrinis sp. Next base: position 10,119 of record NZ_DASYZI010000181.1, on the reverse strand, counting down.
CCGGCGGTGAACGAGGCGTCGATCTTGACGATGTGTGCGGGCAGTTGGCGCAGGTAGGCGAGGTTGGAGTAGCCGGTGCCGAAGTCGTCGATGGCGATGCGCACGCCCTGCTTGGCCAGTTCGCGCAGCACGTCCAGCGAGCCGTCCTCGGTGCCGATGACCGCGCTCTCGGTGATCTCCAGTTGGAGCTGCTGCGGCGGCAGACTGGTCTCGTCCAGGATCTTGAACACGTCGGCGACCAGTTGCGGATCGTGCGTCTGACGCACCGCCAGGTTGACGTTGACCGCGGGCGGCGTGCCGTCCGGGCCGACTGGGCCCCAGGTGGCGGCCTCGGCGCAGGCCTGGTGCAGCACCCAGCGGCCCAGCTGCACGATGACGCCGGTCTCCTCGGCCAAGCCGATGAACCGGTCCGGCTTGAGCAGTCCGAAGTCCGGGTGCCGCCAGCGCACCAGCGCCTCGGCCGCTCGCACCGCGCCGGTCTTGAGATCGACGATCGGCTGGTAGTCCACGGTGAACTCGCCGCGCTCCAGGGCCCCGGGCAGCGCGGCGCTGAGGGTGTACCGGGTGATCTCCGAGGCACTGCGGTCGGCGTCGAACAGCGCCCAGCGGCCCTTGCCCTCGGCCTTCGCCCAGTACAGCGTGATGTCGGCGGCGCGCACCAGCTCGGTGGGGTGCGCTCCGCCGATCGAGTGCTCGACGACGCCGATACTGGCCGACACCGGGATCTCGCGGCTCTCGAAGGAGATCGGGCGGCGCAACGCCTCCAGGATCTCGTCGGCGACGCGGGTCGCCAGGACCGCGTCGGCGTGGTCGGCCAGCAGCATGACGAACTCGTCGCCGCCCATCCTGGCCACCAGCCGGCCTGGCCGCGCCGCGCATTGGGCCAGCCGCTCGGCCACGCCGACCAGCAGCTGGTCGCCGACGACGTGCCCGAGCGTGTCGTTGACCTCCTTGAACCCGTCCAGGTCCAGGTAGCACAGCGCGACCTTGGACTCGGGGTCGGCGGCGGCCAGCAGCTCCTCCAGATGCTCGAAGAACAGCGTCCGGTTTGGCAGGCCGGTGAGCGGGTCGTGCGTGGCCTGGTGCCGCAGGTGCAGGTGCATCGACCGGCGTTCGGTGATGTCCTCGAACAGGCCGAGCAGGAAGCGGCGGCGGCCTATCTCGTCGCGGATCACCGTGGCCCGCAGGTGAGTCCACAGGTGGCTGCCGTCCGCCCGGGAGAACTCCTTGTCCACCGAGTAGAAGTCGCGGTCACCGCGCAGCACCTCGTCGAGCGCCGCCCACAGCCCGGGCGGGTCGGTGGGCTGGGCGATCTCCCGGATGTGCCGACCGCGATACGCGTCGGGGGTGCGGCCGAGCATGGTGGCCAGCGTCTGGTTGACCTCAACGACCAGGCCGTTGAGGTCGGCCAGTCCGATGCCGATCGGCGCCGAGGAGAACACCGCGCGGAACCGGGCCTCGCTCTCGTCGCGGGCGGCGAAGGCGGCGCTGCGGATGGCCTCCTGCTGATTGAGCGTCAGCTCACGCAGCGCCGTGGCGTAACCAGCGGCGATGCCGCCCTGAAGAGCCGCGAGGGTATCCGCCGTGCCCCCGAGCGTGGCGCCGCACGTGGCAAAGATGCAGAGCGTGGCGGCCAGCGACGAGGGGTCGGTGTAATGCCCGGCCACCAGGGACGCGCCGATACGGCGGCCTGCGATCGCCGGGTCGCGCTCCCCGACCAGCGCTTCGGCGGCCTGCGAGGTGTAGTCGAGCAGTAGCGCGTCGGTCTCGGCAGGCGTGTACGTGACATAGCTCGTGTCGGCGATGGCACGAGTCCACGCACGGGCTACGGATTCCACCGCCTGGGGTTTGGTCAAGGCAGCCGCTCCGTCTCGACCCGCCCGACGGCGGCGCCATACGGTCCCGTATCGACACTGGGAGCGCCGGTGCGGCGACCCAGCGCGACGTGGCGAAGGCCGACGGAAACCCGGCCGTGCATCCGGGCCAGACCGGAACCGCCAGGATGCACGTAGCAAGGGATTTCGTTCGGTCGTGCCATGGTTCCAGCCCTCCGCCGCGTGCGCGATCACCATATGCGTTCGAGGCGGCGTCGCGGAAGAGGCAGGCGTGGTCCGGTAGCGCGCTCGGGTGACGGAACATGCTAAACCACTTCAGCCGAGGCTACGGGCCGAATGGCTCCTTGATGCCGGGACGGGAGTCGGCGGCGTTTCGACGTCTCCGGGGGCGCTGTCCTGTTCGAAACCGGCCGGTTCGAGTCCATCTTTTCCGGCAGTGGCTTGTTCGAGGCCGGCTTGATCGACGGACGCTTGATTGAAGCCGGGTTGTCCGAAACCGCTCGGCCCGAAACCGGGTTGGCTGAAAACGCCGTACTCGATCGGGTGGCAGGACGCTAGGCCATCCAGCGGCCGGCCCGTGAAGAAGCGCAGCAGCAGTTCGCCAAGAGCGTCGGGGACTTCGAGGTGCACGGCGTGGTCGGCGTCCCGCAACAGCGTGAAGCGGGCATCGGTGCAGTACGCCGCGAGGGGGCGGCACAGCTGCGGGGTGGTGAAGTCGTCGTGCTCGCCGGTGCCGAGCAGCACGGGAACGGTGACCGGCGGGTGCACGGCGTGCAGGTCGTGATCGAGCAGCCGCAGAGTGTTCTCGACGAACTTGGCCCCGTCTTCGGCACTGATGCCGCGGAAGATCCCCGAGAGGATGCGGCGCACCACCGGGCCGCGGGCGATCCTGGCGCCGCCGTCCCCGCTGAGCAGGAGTGAGACGGAGTAGTCGGCGAACTCGTCGAGCCGGCCGGCGCGCAGCAGCGACACGGTGCGCAGCAGCCGGGAGCGCAGCGGTTCGACGATGCGTGCCCCGGTGCCCATCAGCGCGAGGGCGTGTACCTGCTCCGGGTGCCGCTGGGCGAGCCGGAAGGCGACCGCGCCACCGTAGGAGCCGCCGAAGACGTACACGCGGCGGTGCCCGGCGAGTTCGAGCACGTGGTGCAGTGCGTCGGCGAGGAACTCCATCCCGTAGCGGGACGGCAGCAGATCGGACTCGCCCCAGCCGGGCAGGTCCACGGTGACGACGGACGCCGACGCGGCCAGTACCGCTTCGAGCCGGCCCCAGGCGGACTTCTGCTGGAACGCCCCGCCGACCAGCAGCACCGGATCCATGTCAGGGTTCGGATTGATCAGGGTGCGGCAGTCGTAGCCGAAGCCGTGGTATCGCGCGACGGTGATCTCAGCGCGGCTCATCGCGCGCCCTCGCTGCGGTTCATCAGGATGCTCCTTCCCGCGGGGGCGCCGCGGGTCGCGGCGCTGCGTCAGCGGGCTCGTCGGCCCGTGCCCCGTCGGCCGTGCAACGACAGGCAACTGCCACGGTGCCGCGCTGTTCGCCCAAACGAAAGGAGCTTTATACGAACGGGTTAGCTGTCTTCGTCTCTTCTGATGACTTCCGCGGAAACCGGCGTCATCGTTAGCCGAGACCCGGGTCTGCGGCCCGGATCAGCTGGCGCAGGCCGCCGTAGAAGACCTCGTGGTCTATGACGCCCTTGAGGACCGCGTCGGGGTTTCCGGTGACCGCCGGGAACAGGTCGGGCGGCAGGAGCGCCACGGCGGCGCGGGTGCGCTGCACCACCGCGTCGGGTGTCGCGTGATCGGTGAAGCACGCGCAGCCGAGGGTGAACAGGTACATGCGGCGGTATGCGCGCACCATCTGATCGGGCGTCATCCCGGCCGCGAGGTTCGCCGACAGCTGCGGCTCGATCAGCCGCTGCATCACCTTCGGGCCGAGCCAGGGCCCGCCCCGGCGCATGGCCACGATGCCAGGGTGCGCGACGATCAGCTCGTACAGCGCGGTGAACCGGGCCTCGGTGGCGTCCGCCCACGTGGCGTCCGGCGGCAGTTGCGGGATGGTGCCCACGACGTAGTCGAGTACGCAGCCATCCAGCGGGACCTTGTAGTCGGCCAGCCGCCGGTAGACGGTCATGTGCGCGACGCCGAGTTCCTTGCCCAGCCGGCGGAAGTTGAGCGCGTCGGCGCCTTCGCCGTCGATGATGCGCAAGGCTGCCCGCGCGATTACGTCGAGCGACAAAGAATCTTCGCCGAGTGATGGACGAGCCATGGGATACAGCGTATCTTACGGTGTATCAGCCAGGAAGGGGCGGCCAGTGCCGCGCCGCCCGCGTCGGGCCGCGGGTCGCGAGCTGTGCAACCTACCGGCTCCGCATTGCGCTGCGGAGTCGGCGCGCGCCGAAACGAGTGAGCCTGAGATGATTGCCGGTATCGGCACTGCCGTCGCGACTCCGTACATGGGCACCCCTCCCATCGGCCCGGCCGACGTGAAAGCCGCGGCAGGGCGCATCGCGCAGCGGATCCGGCCGGTGACGCTGGTGGCCGCCGACCCGGGACCCTTCGACCGTACCAGTCTGTACCTGGCCTGCGACACGACTCAAGTCACCGGCGGTTACGAAGCGCGCGGGGCGGCCAACTTCGTGCTCTACCACCTGGAGCACGGCGCGGTCCCGGAGGCCGGCGTGGTGATCGCGACGTTCAGCAGCGGCGATTCGGGGCTGGCCTGCGCCTGGGCGGCGCATGAGACGGGCACCCGCGCGACGGTGTTCGTACCGCAGGACTGTCCGGCGCAAGCAATGCGCCAGTTGCACCTCCTCGGTGCAGAGGTACGCCGGGCCGACAGCGGTGCACGGCAGACCGAGCAAGCCGCGGCCGCATACGCCGACCGAACCGGGGCCCTGCTCTCGCATTCGTATGACAATCCTCTGATCGCGGTGGGTGCGGGCACGCTCGCCGCGGAGGTCAACGAGTTGGTCGGCCCGGAGATCGACACGGTGCTGGTTCCGGTCGGCGGCGGCGCGCTGCTGGCGGGCACCTGCGCGGCGCTGGAGCACACGGGGATCAGGGTGGTCCCGGTGGAGCCGGCGGCGGCCCCGGCGCTGGGCGCCGCGCTCGACGCCGGCCACCCGGTGAACGTCCCGGGGAGCACGCTGGCCGCGGACTCGCTGGGCGCGCGGCGGATCTCGCAACTCGCGCTGGACCTGGCGCGCGGCGCGGGTTGCAGACCCGTCGCGGTGACCGAGGAGGAGATCGCGCGGGCCCGCCGGTCGCTGTGGGACGAGCGGCGGCTGCCCGCGCAGTACGGCGCCGCGATGGCGCTGGCCGCGATCCAATCCGGCGCGTACGTGCCGGACGTGTACGAGCGCGTGGTCGTCGTCGTAACCGGCGCGAACACCGATCCGGCAAGCCTGGGGCGTTAACGCCCGGCGCGGAACAAGTTGAGCAGATTCACGCCCTGGGCGCCGCCACTGAGTGTGCCGGGGTCGAGGCCGAGGCCTCGTGCCGAGCGTACTCGGCCTCGACCCCGGTGCGCTCAGAAGTGGCGATCCAGAGACGAATCGGCCAAGTTGTTCCGCGCCGGGCCCTTAGCGGTCGGCGCTAACGATCGGTGCTGTCGCTCGGCGGCAAGCGTTGCCGGCTGGCGGCGACTTGCCGGTCGGAGAGCGCCGGCAAATCGGAAGCGCTCGCCGTTGGCGCCCCGCCGTCTGAACCGTCTGGACCGCCCTCCCCGTCGACGTCTTCGAGACCCGGCCAGCGTGGCGGGCGGCCCGACCGGGCGATCAGGGTCTCGCTGATCTCACGCAGCTGGCGCACCTGTTCCGGGCTCAGCCGGTCGAACAGGGTCGCCCGCACGGCCTCGACGTGTCCCGGGGCGGCGGCCCTCAGCACGTCGAAGCCCTCGTCGGTGAGGACCGCGTACACGACGCGGCGGTCGCTGGTGCACTTCTCCCGGCGCACCCAGCCCGCCGCGACGAGCCGGTTGACCGCGTGGGTCAACCGGCTCTGCGACGCGTTGTTGCTCGACGCCAGGTCGCTCATCCGCATCTTGCGTTCGGACGACTCGGAGAGCGCGGCGAGCACCATATAGTAGGCGTGCGGCATACCGGCGTCGCGTTGCAGCTGCCGGTCGAGCTCCTCGTCGATCATGTCGATCGCGGCCAGGAGGGCGAGCCAGGTCCGCTTCTCCCGCGCGTCGAGCCAGCGCGGTTCGTGGCGCGGCTCGGGCGCGGCCGTCTCGGGCGTGCCGGTTGCCCCGGTCATGCAGTTCATCCTAGCCATCGGCACGCCGACGGCCCGGCTGCTCGCGCTGCCGCCGTCCGGCCCTCACTCGGCCTTTACGGTGCCAGGCTTGAGCGTCAGCGACGCGGTCGTGGTCAGCGAGATCTCGCCGGGCGCGGCCTCGATGAGCTTGTCGGAGTCCTCGTCCGCGATCGGCTCGATGTACGCGGTGCACGCGCTGCACCGCCGGGCCATCGCCGGAACCTGGGTGAGGCACTCGGGGCAGGCCCGCTTGGACCTGGACAGGTCGTGGTGCGGGTTGAGCTCCTCGCTGATCTTGTTGACCGGCAGCACGACCAGGAAGTAGATGGCCCCGGCGGTCAGCACGAACGCGATCGTGGAGTTGATGAACGCGCCGTATCCGAAGGTGCTGTTGCCGAGATGGAACGCCAACTTGCTGTAATCGCCGACGTTGCTCGTCGCCCACGCCACCAGAGGGCTGAGGAACGCGCTGACGAAGGCCGTAACGACGGTGTTGAAAGCCGCGCCGATCACGACACCGACCGCGAGGCCGATCACGTTTCCGCGCAAGACAAACTTGAAGAAGCCGTCCATCGTCCCCACCCCTGAATCACGCCATGAGTCACCCTGCGCGCCTGCGTACAGCGCGATGCAGAGGGCAGATTGGCGTATCGACGGCGCGTTGTCCAGCCCTGACTTCGTAGTCGGACTGACACGCTGGATGACGGCGTGTCAGTCCGACTACGCGGTGTCTCAGAGCGCTGCTCGCAGGGCTTTGACCAGCCACTCCATCGACTCGAACGACGGGGCGCCCGCACCGGCCGGGCCCGTGCGGCCGCTGACCGTGGCGACCAGCGCCCAGAAGCGGTCGGCCCGCCGGTCGAGGAAGACCTCCAGGTTCTCCAGCAGTTCCTCGCGAGCGCGCGGACCGTCCTGCACTCCGGCCGCCTCGGTCCACGCCGCGGCCATCGCGTCCACCCGCGCACGGCCCTCGGCCGAGTCCGGTTCGATGCCCTCGCCGTACGCCTTGATCGCCCCGGGGACGAGCACGGTGCCGAACGCGGTCTGGTCGCGCTGCCACTGCTCGTCGTTCATCCGGGCGCGCTTCGCCGCGCCGTGTTCGGCCATCAGCCGGCAGCGGGCGATGAAGTCGTCGTCCTGGATCAGCGAGACCAGCTCGACCCAGGCCTCAACCTGTTCGGGCGTCGGGTTCTCGGGCAGGTCGGGGAACGCGGAGCGCATCATCTGCTCGAAGTTGTCGCGGCCGGACTCCTGCGCGTCCAGGCCTCCGAACACACGGTCGAGGTATCCGTCGAGGATGCGCTGGCGCTCGGCGGCGTCCAGTCTGGCCAGTCGGTGCATCAGTTCCATCTCCATCCAGTCGCTGTCACGGGCCGCGACCGCGCGCAGCACGGCAACCCGCAGCCGCACCACCCTGACCGTGGCCTCCAGGGCGTCCGCGTGCGCGCCGGCCACCTCGGCGACGGTGACCTCCTTGGCCAGCACGCGGGCGATCGTCGGCAGGTCGATGTCCAGGTCGCGCAGGGTGCGCACCAGTTCCAGCCGGGCAGCCGCCTCGATGTCGTAGAGGCGGTAGCCTGCCCGGCTGCGGGCGGCGGGCTCGAGGATCGGGGCTGCGCCGTAGACGGTGTCCGAGTAGAACCGGATGGTGCGCACGGGCACCCCGGTCAGCTCGGACAGCTGTCCGATCGTCAGCAGCCGTCTCGCGGCGCGGTCTTCCATGGCCTCTACGCTCCCGGTTCCAGCAGATGGAGACTCAAGGCAGTTTCTCGCGCCCATCGGTGTGATGGCGGTCACACAATCGGAGCAATGCGGCGTGTCCACGCCGCGATCCGGCGCGTTCGTCCGGCGTGAGCATTCGGAAACTGATCGTTCGCGCGGCGGCATCGATGCTGATCGCGTCCGGCTCGTCCGCTGCCACCGCAGCGCGCGCTTCGACGCCGAACTTCGCCGACATCTATCTGTCCACGTGGGGCACCGCGCACGTGACGTTCGGCAACGCCTTCGCCACGTGGCTGGCCCGGACCGGTGCGACCGTAACCGCCCAGGCACCCGTGAAGCTCGACTCCGATCACCGCGGATTCACGATGCCCGTGAGTCCCAGGGTGGCAGCCAGCTTTGATGCGTGGGACCGAATGGTCTACCCGGGTGCACTGCTGATCAGCCTGCCCTCGACGACGACGAAAACGACGAATCCGAGCTGGCCCGCAATGCGGCGGGTCATCCGCTTCGGACCTTTCGTCATCAGCCTCATGCCTGAGGTGTCCTGGCGCGCTGCGCTCTCGCTCGACGGCTCACCGACTGTCGGCGAAGTCACGCTCGCAACAGCCGACTACGCAGAGGTGCTGGCAGGAGGTGGCATGCCGAGCCCGAGCGGATTCCGCGCCGAGGCCGTACCCTTCCGGCTGACACAGGAGCTCACGGGCCTACTGGCCCGCGAATCCGGCCATGGCTCGTCAGCCGCAGGGGCGTTCTTCGGCATGCTCACGCCAAGCTTCGATCAGGTGTCGACCACCGGCTGAGCGGCAGCGACAACTGTGCTGGAGGACGGGCCCGTCGATCCGTCAGGGCACGAGCACGATTTTCCCGCGCAGGTGGCGGCCCTCGCTCTCACGGTGCGCTTCCGCGGCGGCCGCCAGCGGGAATTCCTTCCAGACGAACACGCGCAGTTCTCCGGCAGTGGCCATGGCGGCGAGTTCCGCCAGCCGCGAGCCGGAGCGCCGGGTACCGAGGGAGCGCACGCCGAGCCGCGAGGCGGCGGCCTGGTCGACGATCGTGCCGACCCGGTCCGGCTTACCGACCAGGTCCAGGGAGATGTCGAGCGCGTCACCGCCGGCCGCGTCGAGGGCGGCGTCCACGCCTTGCGGGGCCACAGCGCGCACCCGGTCGGCGAGGCCGGGTCCGTAGGTGACCGGGATGGCGCCGAGACCGCGCAGGAAGTCGTGGTTCGCCTCGCGAGCGGTGCCGATCACCCGGACGCCGCGCGCGACGGCGATCTGAACCGCCATCAGCCCGACGCCGCCGGCCGCCGCGTTGATCAGCAGGGTCTCCCCCGGTCCGACGCCGAGGTCTTCGAGCACGGTCGACGCCGTCTGCCCCGACGCGGAAAGCGCGCCGGCCTCACTCCAGGAGAGCGCCGCGGGCTTCAGCGCGAGCAGCCGGGCGTCGGTGACCACGGCGTCGGCGTAGGCGCCGTTCGCGGGTCCGAGTACCTCGTCACCAGGGGCGAAGCCGGTCACCTCCGCGCCGACCGCGTCAACCACCCCGGCGGCCTCGTTGCCGAGGCGGGCCGGGAAGGTGACGGGGGCCCAGCTGCGCCAGGCACCGCTGCGCAGCTTGGTGTCGGCGGGCTGCACTCCGGCGGCGCGCACCCGGATGCGGACCTGGCCGGGGCCGGGCTCGGGTTCGGGCAGGTCGGCGAGGCGCAGGACCTCGGGTCCGCCGTATTCGTCGAAGAGGACCGCTCGTGTCATGGGATGCGTGCCTTCCGTGCGCAGCGCTGGGTTCCGGTCCCAGTCTGCTGCGTTTCAGGGCGCGCGGCACGTCAACTGCCGGTCGAGTGTTCGGTCCGGTTCAGTCTTTGATTTCGCAGAGGACGGCTCCGGCGCTCACGCTCGTCCCGACCTGCGCGGCCAACGCAACAATCGTGCCGGCCTTGTGCGCGGTCAAGGGTTGCTCCATTTTCATCGCCTCCAGCACCACCACCAGGTCTCCCACCGCCACCACCTGTCCTTCCACCACGCCGACCTTCACCACGGTGCCCTGCATCGGTGAGCACAGCGCGTCCCCCGTGACCGACGCCGCGCCGCGCCCGCCGCCGGCACGTCGTCCCGGCGCCCGGCGCACACCCCCACCCGCACGCGCACCAGGGCTGCTCGAACCGGCAGTCGTGGCCAAAGCGGCGGGCAGCACCACCTCCAGGCGCCGCCCCGCCACCTCCACCACCACCCGTTCCCGCTCCACTGGTTCCGGCGCGTCGATCGCCGGGCCCTCAAACGGCGGGATCACCGTGGCGAACTGCGTTTCG
>NZ_DASYZI010000180.1:0-18092 GCF_035946395.1 Actinocrinis sp. | reverse complement strand
CTACCCCACCGGCATCAAGATCCCTGACAAGGTCATCAAGGCCCTACCGATCACCCGCCACGACTGGCACGGCGACTGGAACTACACCCTCAACCCAACCGACACACCCGAACCAGGAGTCATTGATTCACGCTGAGCCCTAACGGAGAGCATTACAAGACTCGGTCTCTTGGTGCATCGGGACCTCTCGGCAGACCCTCGCCTCATTGACAAGCCAGCCTCGGCGGAGGCGCTGACTCAACCCATGCTGACGTGGATGCTGGCGCGCCCGGACAGTGGCGGCAGTCACACAGGTACGGGTGTGAGTGTCGGACTTGGTGACGTTCAGGCTGTTCGCGAGACGGTGCGAATGTTCCTGGGCCTTGACTTCCGGTACGGCGGCGGTCACGCCAGGGCCGCTCTCGCGCAGTTCTTTGAGCACACGGTGATGCCGCTGTTCGAGGGAAGCTACAGCGCTGAGGTGGGGAAGGAGCTTTTCGCCGCAGCGGCAGAGGCGGCTGAGTTGCTTGGTTGGACGGCGTATGACCTCGGCCAGCACGGCCTCGGCCAGCGATATTTGATTCAATCGCTTCGCCTCGCGCAAGCCGGTAATGATCGAACGCTCGCAGCGCGCGTGATGGCGAGCCTTAGCCATCAGGCGAATTACCTCGGCCACTTCCAGGCAGCGGCTCAGCTTGCCAGGGCCGCTCAGGAAGGAGCCCGTTCGACAGCCACCCCGGCGGTAATGGCCATGTTTCTCGCGATGGAGGCTCGCGCGCTGGCTGGTGCTGGCGATGCGAGGGCGACATCGTCTGTTCTGCGCGAAGCAGAGCTGTCTTTCGAACGGTCGGAACCTACCAACGAACCACAGTGGATCTCATATTTCGACGCGGCTGAGCTTGCAGGCGAAGGCGCCCATTGCTTCCGCGATCTTCGCATCCCCTTGCGGACACAGGAGTTTGTCACGCGGGCGATTGAGACCACAGCACCGGGCTACGAGCGAACACTGGCGTTCGTGCGGTTAGTACACGCAGCGAGCCTCGTCCATCAGAAGTCGCCCGAAGAAGCGGCACGTCTTGCAATCGCGGTTGTAAGCGACGCTGGACCACTTAAATCTGCTCGATACATCAGATATCTACGCGACCTCCAAACAGAGCTAGCACCGTTTTCCACCGATACCGCCGTGCGCGAGTTCAACTCGCTCGTCAAGCAACGGTATCCGGCGCCTTCTGGCAGCAAGGGCTAGAATGGCTTCCAATGCCTCGCCATCGTTGGATCTCTAAGTGCTTCCAGTCTCACACGAACCTCAGCCGTGATCTCTGGACTATGGCTCGCATTCTGCATGATCCAGGTCGTCATTTTAAGTTCGCTAATCGCTTGGACGATTGAGAAACCGTCCCAGTCTGTGACATCGAACCCGTATGCCTGTACGAAACTCGAGTATTCGGAGTCCGTGTACCATCCGATGCGATGTTCAACGGCGGTGACAGCCAAGTCAATTTCCGGCTGCCCGAATGCGAATCGTTCAAAATCGATCAGCACGGAATCGCCATCGGGAGTGGGCATTAGATTCGCTGTGTGAGCGTCGCCATGTACCGCACAACGCTTTAGCGGGAAGCGAAGGTCAGCGTATGCTTTCCGCAATGCCTTCACACGTTCACGGAGGAAGGATCGATCAGCCTCCGGAATATCGGACGCACGGTCAATGCGAACGTCGACTCTGCCGAACATGTCCAGAGGCGGGAGGTCTAATCCCGCGGGTGGGGCTAGGGAGTGAAGCTGACGGAGGACCGCGCCCAACTCGGCGACTGTTGCTTCCTCGCCAGTCGACTCGATAAATCTCCAAAAGGTAACAGGTCTTCCGTCTGCCACAATAGGCTGCTGATGCTTTGTGGTCTGAGCTACAGGCAGGTGCGTCGAGTGAAGCCACCGAGACACCGCAACTTCTTTGCGTGCATCCGGAAGTACGTCTATGCCACGAGCGATCCTTACTACCAGATTGCCCTCGGGAACACGGTAAATCGCGTTTTCGCCCAACCTAATGAGTTCCGCACCTTCGGCCCGGACGCCAATGGCGTTGCACGCTTCAGCCAAGGCCGCGCGGGAAGCTTCTAAGGTGAACGGCTTGATGGCCTTATCCGCGTCAGTCATAAAAGTCCTAGTTGTCTTCTGCGAGTTCTTTCGAGACTGACGATTACTTGCTCGATTCGCAAACGAACCAGCCCTTACCATGGTGAGACTCAATGAGACCCTTAGCGCTGAGTGTGATAAGAGCTTGCCGCGCAATATACATAGTGACACCGTAACGCCTGGCAATTTGGGGAGCGGTCGCAAGCTTTTCCCCAGGCGCCGGATGGCCATCTTGGATCTCTCGCGCTAGCTCAGCGGCGATCGCTGTTTGGTCAGCCGGCTTCGCGTCCGTTGTGGGACGACCCACAAACCAGCCCTTGGTCGGAACGGAGTAAATAAGGCCATCCCGCGCCAGTTCATTGAGCGCTCGTCTCAGAGTGTTCCGCGCAACGCGGAATCGATCTGAGAGTTCGGCTTCGCTTCCAAGGCGGCCATGTTCACCGCTGAGCGATGAGTCGCTGATTTCCGCGCGAAGTGTATCGGCGATCTGTCGGTACGTGTCGCGAGGGCTTTGGCTTCCCACGCGCCTCCCATCCAATGACGCTCTGTGCCTCTTACGCACTGGGCGAAGGGCTGAACCTCAGACTATCTGGTGGCTGGAGAGTCGCCGAGTGATCTGCTTCGGTGCGCTGTGAGTGGGGGAAGATGCGGGCTACGGTGGGAGCATGAGTGCTCAACCTGCCGACGTCGGTCCGGTTCACGCGATGTTGCCGCGCACGATCCGGGCCATCCGTGCGGCCCTGCCCGAGGAGAAGCGGCCGGAGTTCGCGGCCGACTTGGAAGACACCGAGGCGGGTGGGCTCGCCGTCGTCGTGACGAAGTGGTGGACGCGCGCCGTGGTCTGGTCCAGCCCGGAGACCATGGCGGAGCTGGCGAACGTGCGCGCTGGCACGGCCCGCACGGTCCCGATCGAGCAGGTACTCGGCGTCGGCTGGCGCGGCTGATGGCCTACGCGCTCGACATCACCGAGCGGGCCGCCGCAGTCGTCGCGGCAATGGACGACGAAACGCACGACCGGTTCGTCATGGCCATGCTCGACCTGACCGCCGACCCACACAGCCAGGGAGACGCCATCGGTACCGAGGGGCCGACAGTAGCCGAACGCGCCATGGCCCTCGGCGCAAGCGGCCTGATCGTGTACACCGTGGACGATGCCGCCGCCAGAGTGCGCATCGTTAATATCATTTGGCTCGCTTAACAGCACGAACGCCCACAGCGGCCCACGGAGCGCCGCCCATCGACCAGATGACTCATGGAGTGCGACGACGCCCGAACGTCCGTCAGCGTGGCTCTCAGAGCCTCGATTTTCCGTCGGCAACGCGGTGAAGCCCTTCCGTCGGCTCGCGGCGGTCGCCGGGGGAGTGGCCGAATCGGCGCCGCTTGCTGAATCCCTGCTGACGTTCCGTCTAGCGCCTCACCGTGCACCGCTCGACCGCACGTCAGAGCACTGGCAGTGCGGGGCGTCGCAGAGGGCTCATAATCCTGTATTCGAAGCCTGACTGTACTGTGTTATCGCTCCGGAACGGTGGACGTGCCAGATGCGAGCACGCTCGGCCAGTGCGCGTACACGGCCTCGATCTCCTTAGATCGCATGTCACTACGTCGCGCCGCGCTGGTCGGCACGTGTTGACCGTGCTCGGTAGCGATGCGCATGAAGGCGTCGCTTCGCCGGGGCGGATCGGACTCGGTCAGCAAGGCGCTGAGCAGAGGCCGGTGTTGATTCGCCGGGTCGTAGTCGGCGATGCGCAGGATCTCGAAGACCGTCTCGGCGTCAGCTCGCGCCAGCTTCGGGCGGTTCATACGCCGACATAGTTGGGGCCAGCTCAGGCAGATGCCCTCGCGGGCTGCCGCGATCAGAGCTTGCTTGGCGGCATGTGCCAGTACGCTGATACTTTCCGGCAATTCGCGCTCCGTATTGCCGAATGGCGTGGCGAGCGGCTCGTCTGGCTGCGGCTGGTGAGCCGTGTACGGGCCGAACGCGGCTTGGGGGATGGACTGCGACTGAGCGGCCACCTCCAGCGCGGCGCGCGCACGCGCGATCGCGTCGATCAGCGCCTGATCGTGCGGGCCGGATTCCCGTACCCGCTCGTCGAGCGCGACCGCGTTGTCCAGCAGGATACGCAGGTAAGCCAGATTCACCGGCCGGGTACGGCACTCATGGCGCAAGTGGCTCGCGACGTCGGCGGCCTCGGCCAGCAGAGCGACGCGTTGTGCTTGCTGTTCGTCGAGTTGCGGTGGCCGGCTGTCGGCCGCGCGGACGCGTGGCTGCGGCACGGGCGGGTGCCAAGGCTCGGACGGCTCAGTGTCGACTGCCTGCGTCTGGAGACGCCGGACCGGAGCCCTGCGGTGATGGGTGCGCAGGGTGGGGGTCTGCATCCGTCCCTGCTCATCTAGCCCGCAGTCTTCCAGCCGATCCCAGTGCACTTGCCCGCTCGCTGACCGTGTGCCGATTTCTACGCGCCTCTCCGGCAGAGCCGTCGTCCCATCGGCCTCGACACGCATCAGCAGCGCGGGGTTCTCCGTCTCGAACGAGGCGTCTTCCGCCTCATCCGAGCGGGGCAGAAACCACGTGATCGGCCTTCCGCCCTTGCGGGCGCGCGCGTCCTCCTGCTCCCATTGCTCCGCAGTCAGCGATCGCAGTTGGAAGCGAAGCCAAGGACCGCCAGGCACCTGGAAGTCCACGGCTTCATCGTGCTGCGCACCACGCAGCTCTCCCTCGACCTGATAGCCGAGACCGTGCAACCACGTCCGAGCGGCGCGACGTACATACAGGTGGTCGGCGCTATGGGCGCCGCGGCTACACGTGCTCGGCCCCGCCACAGAGTCAGCCACGTGCGCAAAATGGCACAGGCGGTCAGCGTACTTCTTGGACACCAGCTCGCGACCGCACCCGCCGAGAAGCTCGCCGCACCAAAACCGGGAACCGGCGTAGTGCGTGCGGAACGCATCGAGATCGTCGTGATCTGTCGGCAGGATGACAGGCTCGGCCGAGTCCGGCGATCCAAGCACTGCGGTCTGCACCAAGCGGGTATCTAGCACTGCGCTCCCTTCCGCGTCCGAGAACACAACGATACGACGCACCGCCGACACCGCCCGCAGTAAAAGTTGCACGTCATCCGGTCCGTCACGGTCCGCAACTGCAACGGTCCGGCCGTGCTCAGGAGTGAGACCGGACCAGGCGCGCGGCGAATACGCGGTGACGAGAGGCTTTGACGCCGGAGAGTCGGCGCTGTTTTAGCAGGTCAGCGGACTCGCGCAGGCGCGGCGACGATCCGCTCCTCGAACGGCTCGTCAGTCTCCTGGGGTGCGCTGCGGCGGGCCATGCTGCGCTGCTCCTGTAATGAATCGTTGGTGTGGACGGCGGGAAACCCGCGTAACAGCCTATTGTGCCCGCTTCCGCCGACAGACACGTCGAGCGGTGGCGAGCGCGGATCGGAACGGGACTGGCCAGTATCCGGTGTACACGCGGGAGCGCAACCAGTGCGAGGATTGGGTCATGCCCCAGAGAACCGACTCAGGTGCCCTCGACCCGGCTCTGCGCGCCTCGATCGAGCGCAGCGGCTACTATCCGGCGCTGGTCGCCGAGGCGGTGGAGACCGCGCTCGGCGGCGAACCGGTCATCAGCCACCTGGTCCACCAGGAGACCACCTTCGACGCCGAAGAGGTCCGCCGCCACGTCACCGTCCTCGCCCTGACCGCGCGCCGCCTGGTCGTCGGCCATACCGACGAACACGGCACGGAACCGGAGCTCGACGGCGTCGACTCGCAGGTGGGTTCGTACGCGTCCACGTCGACCGAGACCGTGCGGCTCGACAGGGTCTCGACGGTGGTCGTTACGCGCGTCGTCGACGATCCGGCCAAGCATGTGCGTGGCACCCTCCCGCGCGAGGTGGTGCTCACCGTCGGCTGGGGTGCGGTAGGCAGGGTGGACCTCGAACCTGCCAACTGCGGCGATCCGCACTGTGAGGCCGATCACGGGTACACCGGCACCGTCACGGGCGACGACCTCTCCCTAAGGGTGTCGACCGGAGCGGACGGACCGGACGCGGTGCGCATGACGCTGGAGTTCGCCGAGGCGCTCGCGGCGGCGACGGTCGAACTCGGCGTCCCGGGACGCGGGTAGCGGGCCGTGGACGCGGGGGCGGAAGGGGACGCCGGGTTCGATTACCCGGCCTACGGCGCGGGGGCACTGTGCGACGTGCTCCCCGCGATCGGCACCGCCCTCGGCGTGCAGGGGCTCGACGGGACCGGACCCGAGTCCGGTCCGGACGGCGGTACGGGCTGTGCCGAAGTGGACGGCAATCGTGAGCAGTCGTCCGGGGCCGCGCACTGGTGGAATCTGAGCCCGGTGCGCCGCGCCTGCCTGTTCCTGGTCGACGGCATGGGCAGCGAACTGATCCTCAAGAACGCCGACGCCGCGCCGTACCTCGCCGCGTTGTTGCGGGGCGGGGCGCAGAGCATCGGGCCTGACGGGACCGGGCGCGTCCTGACCGCCGGCTTCCCGTCCACGACCTCGACGTCGCTCTCCTCGATCGGCACCGGTCTGCCGCCCGGGGCGCACGGGATGCTCGGTTACAAGCTCGCCGTCCCCGGCACCGGGAAGCTGATGAACTTCCTGCGGTGGGACCAGGACGTCGACCCGCTGGTCTGGCAGCCGCGCGAGACCATGTTCGAGCGCCTGCAACGCGCCGGGGTCGCGGTCACCCACGTCTCCTCGCCGCGCTTCGCCGACTCGGGATTGACCCGGTCGGTGTTCCGCGGCGCGCGCTTCTCCGGCGCCGAACCGGCGGACGAGCGGGCGATGCGCGCGCTTGAGGCGCTGGAACGGCGCGACCGGTCGCTCGTTTATCTGTATTACTCCGATCTTGATTTCGTCGGACATGTGGACGGCGTCGACTCGCAGCGCTGGCTCGACCAGATCGGTTACGTGGACGCGTTGGTCCAATGGCTGGCCGAGCGGCTGCCAAGCGACTGCTCGCTCTACGTGGTCGCCGACCACGGCATGATCGACGTGCCGACCGAACGCCGGATCGACGCGGACACAGACTGGGAACTGCGCGCCGGAGTGGCGCTGCTCGGTGGCGAGGCGCGGGCCCGGCACGTCTACGCGCACCCCGGCGCCGAGCGCGACGTGCTGGCGATCTGGTCCGAACGCCTCGACGGTGTGGCCCTGGTCCGCTCCCGCGAGGAGGCGATCGTCGAGGGATGGTTCGGGCCGAGCGTTGACGCGCGCATGTCCGAGCGCATCGGAAACGTCGTCGTGGCGATGCGTGGCGACTGGGCCGTGATCGCCTCCGAGCGGGAGGCGATCGAGTCCCGGCTGATCGGCATGCACGGATCGATGACGGCTGCCGAGCAGTTCGTCCCCCTGCTAGAGGTGCGAGGATGACGTCCCATGGCCAGTGATTCCACGGACCGCACACCGCTGATCTCCGTTGATCGGCTCACCGAGCTGCTCGGAGTCCAGACGTCGGTGACGCTGCTGGACGTCCGTTGGTCACTGAGTGGTCCGCCCGGACGCGATCAATACGCTGCGGGGCACATCCCGTCGGCACGTTTCGTCGACCTTGACCATCAACTCGCCGCGCCCCAAGCGCAGGACGGCGCGGGAGGCCGTCATCCGCTGCCCAATGCCGAGGACTTCCAGGCGGTCATGCGATCTCTCGGCGTGTCAGATGACCGGACAGTGGTCGTCTATGACTCAGCTGCCGGAACGTCAGCAGGGCGCGCGTGGTGGCTGCTGCGGTACTTCAGCCACTCCGACGTAAGGCTGCTCGACGGTGGGTACGCCGCGTGGACAGCCGCAGGCCTACCGGTCGTCTCGGGCGACGATCCCGACGCACCAGGATCCGGCGGCGGATCCGGCGCCGGAGACTTCATCGCGGTGCCGGGCGCGATGCCGCTGCTGGATGCGGACGCGGCGGCGAAGCTGGCGATCGAGGGCGTGCTGCTCGACGCGCGCGCCGGGGCCAGGTTCCGCGGCGAGATCGAGCCGATGGACCCGGTCGCGGGACACATCCCCGGCGCGGTGAGCGCGCCGACCACCGACAACGTCGGTCCTGACGACCGTTTCCTGTCTGCCGAGGTCCTGCGCACCCGGTTCGCCTCACTCGGCGCCAACGGGGTCAATGGCCGGGAGATCGGCGTGTATTGCGGTTCCGGGGTCACGGCCGCGCACCAGGTGCTCGCCCTCGAACTGGCCGGCATCAGAGCGGCGCTCTATGCGGGCTCATGGTCGGACTGGATCGCCAACACTTCCAGGCCAGTAGCCACCGGCGAGTAATGCAATGCGGCGTCCTGACGCCGCCTGACGCCGCGACATTGCACGGCGGTTTAGGGCGGTTGAGATGTGTGGCCCGGGTCACGTCACCTGTCGTGCACGCTCGCCGCGTTGCCGGGCCGGGCCGTGCACGGACCTCCAGTCCGAGCATGACCCTCCACCCTGCGAACGCACGCGCCGCGCGCCTGCCCTACGCCCTTAATCGGCCCCACATCTCAAACACGCCCTAACGCATTGACATAACGCGCTGCGACGTGACGCAACGCGCTGTAACACACTGCGGCGGAGACAACGCGCTCATCCCGCGTCAACTCCGCCGCAGCCTCGGTTACGCCGCTACGCCGTGCTACTCCTACTCGCGATCGCCGCCGTCTTCCCGGCCGCCCTCGCTGTTCTCGTCCCTGCTGTCCTTCTTATCGCCCTTCCCGCCAAGGACGTCGCCGAGGCCGGACAAGTCGATCTCGTCGCGGTATACGAAGCCGTCGGGATCGTCCAGGTCCTCGGCCGTCGGCAGCAGGTCGGGATGCGTCCACAGATCATCGCGCCCATCGATGCCGCGTGCGTCGCCGAGCAACGCCCACAGGCGTGCCGCGTCACGCAGCCGTCGTGGTCGCATCTCCAGACCGACCAACGCCGAGAACGTCTGCTCGGCCGGACCGCCGGTGGCCCGCCTGCGCCGCAGCGTCTCACGCAACGCTGCGGCCGATGGCAGGTTGGGCGAGGCTGCGGCGTGGACCACCGCGTCCACCCAGCCCTCGGTCAGCGCCAGGATCGTCTCCAGCCGGGCCAGCGCCGCGCGCTGCTGCGGCGTGTCCGGCGCGGTGAACACGATGCCCTCTTCGAACACGTTCTGTAGGTTCGCCAAACCCTCCGGCGACTGCGCGTTACGCATCAGTTCCTCGATGCGTCCCTCGTCCACGGCGATCCCGCGCGCGTACGCCTCGACCGCTCCGAGCACGTGCGCCTTAAGCCACGGCACGTGTGCGAACAGGCGGTGGTACGCGGTCTCACGCATCGCCAGGTACAGCCGCACGTCCGCCGTCGGCAGGTCGAGGCCTGCGCTGAACGCCGCCACGTTCGTCGGCAGCAGCACCGCCTTGCCGTCCGGGCCGAGCGGCAGCCCGATGTCGGACGAGCCGAGCACCTCGGTGGCCAGCTGGGCCAGAGCCGTGCCGACTTGGTGGCCGAACAGCGAGCCACCCATCTGCCGTACGAGCCCGGTGATCGGCATCCCGATCCCGGCGCTGGCCTCCTGCGGCAGCAGTCCGACCATCGCACCGGTCATCCGGTCCGCCACGGGCTCGACCAGCTGCTTCCAGACCGGCAGCGTCTGCTCGATCCACTCCGCGCGGCTCCAGGCCAGCGCCCCGGTCGTGCCGGCCGGCAGCGCGGTGGCCTCGTCGAGCCAGAGCTCGGCCAGCCGCACCGCGTCCTCGATCGGGGCGAGGTCGCCCGAGGTCGGCGAGGGGTCCGGCTGCGCGGCGGTGACGGTACGCGCCACGTCGCGGGCCATCGCCCAGTTCACCGGCCCGTCGCCCGCGTTGATCAGCGACTGGATGCGGCCCATCATCATCATGAACATCTGGGGGTCGAGCCCCGGCATCTGCTGGCCGAGCCCCGCGGCGAGCCCGGCCAGCGACTCGCCTATGTCGCCGCCGCCGCGCCCGCCAAGGCCGAGCGCGCCGAGCAGCCCGGCCAGCGGGTTGTCGGCCGAGCCAGGTGCGTCGCCGCCGGCGTCGGACCGCGGCTCGCCGCCGCGCTCGGCCCGCTCGCGCGCGGCCTGCTGCTCGGCTGCCTTCGCCTCACGCTCCACGTCGGCGCCGAGGCCCTCCAGCCCCTTGACGATGTCTTCGAACGGCACCGGCTCCGGCTCGTCCCCGCCTGGTGGGAAACTTTCAGGGTGGTCGCTCACGTCGAACCTCTAGACAATCGTCCACACTGGAGACGGACCCCCGGCGTGTTCACGGTTCACGGGAAGCACGGCCGACTCAGTCACTCGGGGATCACGCACTCTACGGATAGAACAGACTTTACGGTGAACGGAGTCTCCCGTCCCCCTCACCGTAGTAACCAACGGAGTGTGCCTGTGAGTTCCCCGGCAGATGGCGGACGGCGCCGTTCGGCGCGACCCACCGTAGCGGTTACCGGCGCGGCCGGCGTCGTCGGCGCCGCGGTCAGCGCCTGCTTGGCCGAAACCGAGGGGGTCCGCAAGGCAATCGCTCTCGACGACCGCCGGGTCGACGTGCCGGGCGTGATCTTCCGCGCCGCCGACACGAGGGATCCCGGGCTGGCCCTGCGGCTCGGCGACGTGGACGTGCTCATTCACGCGGACATCGACACCTCGCCGGACACCGATGCCGCGAAGCGCACCAACTACAACGTCCGTGGCGCCCAGACCGCGCTCACCGCTGCGGCTGCCGCAGGAGTCGGCCGGGTCGTGCTGTTCACCAGCGCGGTCGTCTATGGCGCGTATCCCGACAACCCGGTGCCGCTCGCCGAGGACGCGCCGCTGCGCGCCGTGCCGGACGGCTCGCTCGTCGGCGATTATCTGGAAATAGAACGACTGGCCGAACGGGCTCCCAAATCCCATCCCGGCCTCTCGGTCACCGTCCTGCGCCCGACCGTGCTCACCGGCCCCGGCATGGACACCGTCTTCACCCGCCACTTCGAGGCCCCGCGCCTGCTGGTGGTCAAGGACACCGAACCCTGCTGGCAGTTCTGCCACGTCGAGGATCTCGCATCGGGCATGGTGCACGCCGCGCTCAGCGACATGGACGGCCCGCTCGCGGTCGCCAGCGATGGCTGGCTGGGCCAGCAGGAGGTCGAGGAGATCTCCGGGATGCGCCGGATGGAACTGCCCGAGGCCCTCGCCCTCGGCGCCGCCGAGCGGCTGCACCGGCTGCACCTGACCCCGGCTCCGGCGACCGACCTGCAATACGTCATGCACCCCTGGGCCGTCTCCACCGGGAAGCTGAAGGCGACCGGCTGGCAGCCGGAGTTCAGCAACGCCGAGGCCTTCCAGGCCCTGCTGGTGGAGATCGCGGGCCACCACGCGGCGCTGGCCCGCCGGATCGGCAAGAAGGACGCGGCGACCACCCTCGGCGCCGCTGGCGCGACCGTCGCGCTGGTCGGCACCGCCGCCCTGGTCCGCCGAGCCCGCAAGAAGCGCCGCACCACCAGCTGAGCCGGCCGGAGACCTGGAGAAAACCCTGATGCCTGACGGTATGTCTCAGTCTGACCCCGCGTTCGACTCTGCGTTCGACTCCGCGCCTGACACCATGCCCGACGCTACGCTCGACACCATCCGTCTCCTCGACGTGCGCGATACCTCGTTATCCGTTGACGAGGTGCTGCGCGCGGTAACCGGCCCGCACGTCGGCGGCGTCGCACTCTTCGTCGGGACAGTGCGAGACCACACGCCGGAAAACCCCGGGGAGCAGGTCACCGAGCTCGAATACACCGCGCATCCGAGCGCCGTCGAACAGTTGCACGCAGTCGCCGCGAAAGTCGCCGCGGAACACCCTGGCACCGTGCTCGCTGCGGTACACCGCACCGGCGATCTAGCCGTCGGCGATCTAGCCGTCGTCGTTGCGGCTGCCGCGTCGCACCGCGCCGAGGCCTTCGCCGCGTGCCGCGCGTTGATCGACACTCTGAAGGAGCAAGTTCCGATCTGGAAGCGGGAGCAGTTCCGGAACGGCTCCCACACCTGGGTCGGAATGTGACCTAGTCTGCTGATTCGTGCTTTCGATCCTGGTCTGGTGGGCGGTTCCGGCCGGAGCGGTCCTGCTCGCGGCCGCCGTCCTCGCCGCCTCGCGACGGATCCGGCGTGCACGCGACGACGTCGGCACCCTGCGCCGTTACCAGCACGCCCGAGAGGTCCTCGCGCGCACGCAGCACCAGACCGGCCCGCAACCGCACCCGCACGCAGAGTCCGAGCGCAACGGCGTCCGCATCACCGAGTGACAGCTCGTGCATTAGTGTCATGCTCATGCCGCGCCGCCATACCGTCACGCTCGCAGTCTCAGGTGCCCTTCTCGCAGCCTTCGGGGTCGGCGTATACGCACAGCCGGTGCCCTACGCCGAGATGACGCCAGGGCCGACGTTCGACACGCTCGGCTCGTATCAGGGCACGCCGCTGATCACCGTCAGCGGGCATCAGACGTACAACACCACTGGCCAGCTGCGTATGGTGACGGTCGGTGTGTCGAGCCAGGACTACCAGATGCCGCTCGGTACCGCGTTGATCGGCTGGCTGAGCTCCGACCAGGCGATCGTGCCCAAGGAGACGATCTACCCGCCCGGCACGACCCAGCAGCAGAGCGACCAGGAGAACGCGGTGGCGTTCACCGACTCGCAGGACGCGGCGATCACGGCCGCGCTGGCCGCCCTGGGGATCAAGCCGACCGGAAGCGAGGTCGTGATCGCCTCGGTCACCGCCGGGACGCCCGCGAACGACAAGCTCCAGCCCGGAGACATCATCAAGTCCATCGACGGCACCCCGATCACCGCCGGCGGAGACGGAGACGCCGGACTCAACGAGGTCCAGGCTGCCGTCCAGAAGGTGACGCCGGGTCAGCAGGTCACGTTCGAAGTCTCCCGCGCAGGCAAGGACCAGACCGTCACCACCAGCACCGTCAAGAACAGCCAGGGCAAGGCGGCCGTGGGCATCGCGGTGCAGACCGAGAGCACGTTCCCGTTCAACGTCGACATCCAGCTCAACGGTGTCGGTGGCCCGAGCGCCGGAATGATGTTCGCCCTCGGCATCATCGACAAGCTCACCGCAGGCGGTGACCTCACCGACGGCAAGGTCATCGCCGGTACCGGCACGATCGACGCCTCCGGCAACGTCGGCGCGATCGGCGGTATCCAGATGAAGACGATCGGCGCCCGCCGCGATGGAGCCACCGTGTTCCTGGCCCCTGCTGACAACTGCGCCGACGCCAAGGCGAACCTGCCGTCCGGCCTGGAGCTCGTGAAGGTGTCCACGCTACAAGACGCGCTGAACGCGCTCACGGACATCCGCGAAGGCAAGACCCCGCCGAGCTGCTAGGCGCGCCCAAGTCCTGCGGCGAGGACCTCGCCCTCAGCCACTCAGCCCACCCGTCCCGATTCGGCCAGCTCAGCCACGCGACTCAGTCTCAGTCGCGCAACGTCTGAGCCAACGCCTCCGCCAGATGCGGCACGAGCCCGGGCCCCGACAGCACCTCGTCGTCAGCGTCCCGCGACCGTAGCCTCAGCGCGCAGTCGCGTGACCCGTCCCGCAGCACGCCGACGGCGATCCGCACCTCCTGCCGCTCCGGATGTGCGGCCGCCCAGACATCGAGATCGGTCCCGTCGTTCTCCGGCATCTCGGCCTCAGCCGCGGGCGGCAGCATGACCCGCTCGATGACCAGCGCCGCGCCATCCACGGTCTCCGGCCACCCGATCCCGGCCAACGCCTCGTCGAGGGCCTTCCCACCCGGAAAGCCCTCCTGCTCGATCGACGTATACGTCCGCAACGGCCCGAACCCCGGCCCCGAACCCGTCCCGTCCGCCGCCGACCCAAGCGTCAGCGTCTCCGGAGCCAGCGCCGCGGCCAGCCGAGGCTCCGCCTTGATCAGCTCCGCGGTGTCCGCCAGCGCGAACAGCCGCGGCCCCTGGTCCCAGCCCGCCTTCGCGACGTGCTGTTCCAACTCGATCAGCGACTGCGTCAACGCAGCGTTCGTTGAGCCCTTGTCCATGCCCCTATTCTCGCCGACCTGTCGCACCGCTCGTGCCAGTGCCTATTTCGCGCTTGGCCAGCGACGACACACCCGCCGTCACCTCGACTCCCACGACGTTTGACCAGCCGTTCCTATTCGATTTGCTTCGGCGCCGACCTTCGACCTAAAATAAAGCCAGCGACGCGGGGTGGAGCAGCTCGGTAGCTCGCTGGGCTCATAACCCAGAGGTCGGCGGTTCAAATCCGTCCCCCGCTACGAAAGAAAGTGAGATCCCGGTCAGCCGAAAGGTTGGCCGGGATTTTTGCATTCGGCAAATTCCACTCGACCGCCGCATCTCCTGCCGCGCATCGCCGACAGCGTCATCGCACAAGCCGGTCGACCTCCGCCGTGACATTTCTGCGTGCGGCCTCCTCGAACAGCTCCCGGGCACGCTCGGTCCGGTAGATCGTGGGTCGGCGGAGCATCTCATGCAGGATCCTGGCCCGTCCCGGGCGGAACTGCGCGTCGCGGATGTGGCGGTACTCCTGACGGACCAGTGCCGTGTAAAGCCGATAATCCTCCGGATCGCTACCGAGGATTGCCAGATCTGCATCGCACAGCACGGCGGCGTCGCGGTCATCCGGCTTGATCTGATGATCGGCAGTGAGGCGGACCAACCTGCCGACCTCGGCGACGAGGCCTGCGGGCTGCTTCATCCGGCGCAGCACGCCCTCAGCCAGGCGAGCGCTGCGTTCCTCGTTGGTCAAGTGCGAGTCGATGGCGATCTCGTACACGGCGTCGTGGAACCACGCGGCGTAACGCACCGCATCCGGCCGGTCCGCCTCCGCTTCGAGGAGATCGACAATGTCGAGCACGTACGCCAGATGCTCAGTCGTGTGATAACGCCGATGCGGCTCGTGGTAACAGCGGATCAGCTTTTTGCCATACCGCCGACCAGCCGGCCCGGCCAGTGCGAGCCACCGCTCCAGTAATTCGGTGTCCAGTGCGTCAGGCATCGGCTACACCTCCTTCCGGTGCCGCGACCTTCGGTCACTCGCGTCGGTGGCTGCCCGGTCCGATCTCTAGCCGCAGCCGGGGACGATCGCCCAGTTCGTGCCCTGCCTCGCACGTCACCAATACCCGAACTTGCGCGCCGCAGTCCGCATGGCGGGGAATGACCGGTAGGCCGTCCTGTCCTGCGAGGTGCCGGTCGCCCCACGACATCATCGCCAACAAGATCGGCACTAACTCACGGCCGGCGTGGCTTAACCGGTACTCGTGTCGCTCACGCGTGCCTTCGACGCGGTACGCCGTTCGTGCCACCAGGCCGGCTTCGATCAACGCGGCCAGCCGCCGCGAGAGCACGTTGCGCGCAACGCCCAGGTGCGAGACCAAGTCGTCGAAACGACGTACTCCGTTCGATACATCGCGCAGAACCAGGAGCGTCCACCGATCGCCGATCAGCGCCAGCGTGCGCGCGATCGAGCAGTCCTCGCTCTCGAACGCGCTGTACGGCGGCGCCCCGGGCACGGCGCGCCCGGCACGGTCACCGAAGACGCTGGCGCGTGTGTCGTTCGCTGTCGAGGTCCGGTCTTGTTGGTTGGTCGACGTCACAGCCCGATTCTACAGCTGGGTTGCAGAATGGAACTCAGGTGCCTTAGCGTGGCGGCACCGGTGACCATGCCGAGCGAGTGAGGTGCCCGAATGACCGGTACGGCGCGATTCGATGAGTCCACCGAGGTCACAGCAGCTGAGCCAGTCCCGCCGCAGGAGCGGCAGGCTGTCCGGCGGCGCTCCTTCGAATGGTCCGATCCACTCGAAACGGCGAGCATCGGGGCCGGGCTGAGCGGCCTGGAGTTCTTCGCCGCGATGGCCGACGGCCGCGTACCGCTGCCCCCGATCATGTCCACGCTCGACATGTCGAGCTTCTCGTTCGAGGAGGGGCGCGTCGTCTTCCGGCTCACGCCGCAGGAGTTCCACTACAACCCGCTCGGCTCAGTCCACGGCGGCGTCTACGCGGCGCTGCTCGACACGGCGTGCGGGTGCGCGGTGCACACGAAGCTTCCCGAAGGCGTGTTCTACACGAGCCTTGACCTTTCGGTGAAGTTCCTGCGCCCGGTCTCGATCGCCACCGGTGAGATCGCCGCCGAGGGGACGGTCGTGCACTTCGGCAACCGTACGGCGCTCGCTGAGGCGCGTCTCCTCGACGCAGACGGGAAGATCTACGCGACGGCCAACAGCAGTTGCCTGATCATGCGGCCCGTGAACTAGTACCACGGCGCTAGCCCTGATGCCGGACATGCTGCCCATTGCGACTCCGACATGGTCTTATGGAGACGTTCGCCGCAGCAGGGCAGAACGCGGAGCGTAGAACTGGGGATGTCCGAATGGCCGGGATCAGGGAGCTCGCCCGCGAATGCGGTGTGTCGGTCGCGACGGTGTCGCGTGCGCTCAACGGCCATCCCGAGGTCAGTGAGACCACACGCCGACAGATCCAGGAGGCCGCGACCCGTCTCGGCTACCGGCCGAGTCAGTCGGCGCGTGCACTCGTACGTGGCCGGACTGACACCGTCGGACTGCTTTGGGACACCGGCTACGAGGTAACCGGGCGTCGTCACCCGTTCCTGCTGGCGCTGCTCGTCGGCGTTAAGCGTGCGCTGAGTGCGTCAGGGCGTCACATGCTCCTGCTCAACGTCGACGACAACCGCCACCGCTCAAGTGACCGTGCGTTCCTCGACATTGCGCTACAGCATCAGCTCGACGGCGTCGTGATGATGGGCGTCGATGAGCAGCACCCGACGATGCGCACGTTGTACGGCTCTGGATTCCCTTGCGTCGCACTCGATCTGCCGGTGCAAGGTCCACGTGCGACGTACGTGACATCGGACAACTACACGGGTGCGGCCGAAGCAGTGCGTTACCTGTACAGCCTCGGCCATCGGGATATCGCGACGATCACCGGTCCAGTGGACTCCCTCCCCGCCGCACAGCGTCTTGTCGGCTATGAGGACGCGATGCGCGAACTCGGCATGACGTCGAGACCGGAATACGTCGAGACCGGTGACTTCTTCGTGGACAGCGGCTACGCGTGTGCGGCACGCCTGGCGTTGTTGCCCGAGCGTCCGACTGCCGTCTTCGTCGCCGGCGACGAAATGGCGGTAGGTGCGATGCACGCTTTCGAGGACGCGAGAATCAGCATTCCGGGCGACATCGCGATAGTGGGCTTCGACGACATCGAGGCCGCGAGCCTCGTTCGCCCTGCGCTGACGACCGTCGCGCAGGACCCGATCGCGCTAGGCGCCGCAGCAGTCGAGGTGCTGCTCACGCTCGTCGATACTCCACTGCCATCGGTGACCCAGCCAGTTGAGGCCCAGGCTCAAGGCCAAGCACAAGCGAGTGTCGACGCCGATGTCGACGGCGCGAGTGACGCAATGAGAGGAGCTGAGTCAGCGCCAGTTGCCCTGGCGACAGCCAGTGCCGGAGCGTCGACCACGTCCCACGCAAGCGCAAAGTTGAAGCCGCAAGCGCCACAGCCACAGCAACAGTCACGATCACTGCTGTTCGCACCGCGGACGGTCCCGACGCGCCTCGTAGAGCGTCAGTCGTGTGCCGTGAGGCGCTGACACAGTCACGTCGGGTGATCAAACGATCGTGACAAATCAACCAGTGAAGGGTCGATTTGACGGTTTGACCCGTGCCTGCCTACTCTTCTCCGAGTCGCCGGGTAGTCACCCGTGCGGTCGCCCCTTCCAATCCGACCGACGATGAGCCGTGAAAATGGCCCAGTCAAGGTCTGATAGAGTGGCGAAGCCGGAAACGGCCAGAAACAAAAAGCAATACCGAAGCAATCACCTGGTGGAGATTGGTGACAGTCTCTATTCGTGTGTCTGTTTTTTGAGAACTCAACAGTGTGTCGATGAAGTTTGCGATGCCATTTATGTTTTGGATGGTGTGAGTGTCCCGACCCCCGTCGGGATGATTCAGCCAGGTGGTCAATACTGTTCTTTTATGGAGAGTTTGAT